>CAZMCU010000011.1:0-17960 GCA_964564915.1 uncultured Demequinaceae bacterium
CACCGCGCCTTCCGAAACCGAAGACCCTGAGCACTTGCCGCACCCGATACGCGGCACCCCAGACGGTCACCTTCCACAAGGCTTCTCGAACGATCCCGCCGCTCATCTTCGATGCCCCGTGGGTACGCTCGACGAACTCGATGGGAACCTCGACAACCCTCGCCCCGGCTCGTATCGCCCTCCAGCACATGTCCACCTGGAAGCCGTACCCCTGCGAGTCGACATCCCCCAGATCAATTTGACGTAACGTCGCCGCGGAATATGCCCGGAATCCGGCCGTCGCGTCTCGCACCGGGATACCCAAGGCGACCCGCACGTAGCGGTTTCCCCAAACGGAGAGCAGTTTGCGCCTGCGGGGCCAGTTGACGACCGATCCCCCCTTGACCCATCGGGACCCGATGACGAGGACCCCCTCCCCCGCCCGCTCCAGCAGGTCCGGAAGTTGGCTGGCCTGGTGGGAACCGTCGGCGTCCATCTCGACGAGGATGTCGTACCCCCGCTGAAGACCCCACGCGAACCCCGCGCGGTAAGCGACACCCAAACCTTCCTTCTTCTCTCGGTGAAGAACCTTAACCCGCTGGTCCTGGAGGGCCTCCGCGTCCGCCCACTCCCCCGTGCCGTCGGGCGACGCGTCGTCCACGACCAGAATGTCGACCGCTGGTGCATACGCGCGAACACCGGCCAATTGGCGCGGAAGCGACTCGCGCTCGTTGTACGTGGGGATGATGACGAGAACCTTTAGTCCCACTCCCATCGCCCCCTCAGCTTCGCGAGACCCAGTGCCATGGCGGCAACGAGGGGTGCCAGGAGGAACGCCCAGTCGATGATCGCCCCGAAGCGAACCGCGGGGGTGAGTGACGTCCGCAGGGGAACCTCCTCGAGCATGTAGTCCGCCGTGAACAGACCCGTACGGTCGATGATCTCACCGTCGGGGGCCACGATCGCGCTCACCCCGACGGTCGACGACTGAATCGCCGCCCGACCGGTTTCGATCGCGCGGAAGCGCGTCATCGCGAGTTGCTGGACCGACTCCGGTGTCATCCCGAAGTTCGCGTTGTTCGTCTGGACGACGAGGATCTCGCCCCCGGCCCGAATCGCGTCCCGCACGATGCCGTCGTACGCCACCTCGAAACAGATGACGTCGCCGACGGCGACATCCCGACCCAGGCGCGGAACGGGGACCTCGAAGAGTCCGATCTCCGTCCCCGGAATCATGTCTCGGCTCACCCGGTCGACCGCGCTGGAGAAGATTCGCGCGAAGGACCGCCACGGAATGTATTCCGCAAAGGGCGCGGGGTGGCGCTTGGCGTAGGTGCCGATGACCTCCCCGTTCTCCGTCCAGAGAAGGGCGACGTTGTAGCGCCCCTTCGGTGGCGAGTAGTCCTGGGTTCCCAAGAGGATGGGGGCGCCGATGAGTTGGGAGACCTCGGTCACCGCGTCCCGCGTGATGCCGTCGACCCGAGGATCGTAATCCGCGGCATTCTCCGGCCAGATCACCAGGTCAGGTGTCCACTCGAGGTGTTCCGCCATCTCTTCGGTCGCGGAGACGTGGTTCTCCAGTACCTTGCGGGCCTGGTCGAACGAGTCGAGGCCGAGGTTGGGGACACTCCCCTGGGCGACCCCGACGCGCAACGTCCCGGCTTCCTGTGAGGAGTCGAGGGGGATGAGGGCCCCGACGAGGGTCACGACCACCGCCCCACCCAAAGCAATCGCGGGCAGAAATAACCTTCGGGCCTGTACCGCCTCCGATGCGAGGCCCAGGCAGCCTCCCGCCACCGCGACCGCGAACGTCACGAGCGACGCCCCGCCGAGCCACGCCAAGCCGACGGGTGGGGCATCCACCTGAGAGAAGGCGAGGCGGCCCCAGGGGAATCCTCCCCATGGAACGAGCGAACGGAGCACCTCGGCCGAGGTCCACAGCGTCGCGAACACCACGGGTTCGAGGGCGAAGGCACGCTTGATGGGAGTTGTGCGCCTGAGGGGAGTCGTGCGACGCATCGGCCCATGACGACGGGCGAGGGCCCACGCTGCTCCGAATAACCCGACGGCAAGCGATTCGAGCAGACATAGCGCGATCCACGGAAGGGGGCCGACCGCGACCTCCGTCCACCGAATAAGGGGCAAGAAAAACCCCAGTCCGGCCACCAACCCCAAGCCGAAACCCTTTCCAATGGTCGCCCGCTCGAGCGCGATCCACAGAAGAGCCAGACCGAGTGCGGCGGCGGGCCAGAAGCCGAAAGCGGGGAAAGCGAGGTGCATGACCCACCCCGCGATGGCCGCGAGGGCGACGTTCCTGAGCCCCGACACGCGCCCAGCCTACGCGAGGCACCCCCCACCTCAAGGACGGAAGTTGGGGGCTCGCACGTGACGGTGCGCGGCTCGACTAGTAGGCGACGACCCCGCGCCTCATGCTCGTGATCGCCTGCCCCGCGCGTGCCCGCATCGCGGGATCCGGGGCGACCTCCTCCACCATGTGCAGCACATCGATTACTTGCTTGAACCACCGCACCACGTCCCCGGGCGCGAGTTCCGTCCCCCGGAGGACGGCGTCGAGTCCCTTCCCTTGAGCCCACGCGTGGATGGGTCCCACGATCCCCCATTGGGGCGCCTGGAGTCGCGGGAGGCGCTTCTCCGAATGAAGGTCGTCGAGCTCGGACCAGACCCGCACCGTCTCCCGTAGCGCGGAACCCAGGGGGCCACTCGGTCCCTGAGGAATCTGAGGGGTCCTCGTCTCGTCCTCGCGCCTGCCTTCGTAGACGAGGCTCGACACCGCGGCGGCGAGCGCAGGAGCTGGAAGACGATCCCAGACCCCTCGCCTCAAACACTCCGTGATCGCCAGATCGTTTTCGGAGTAGACCGTTCGGAGCATCGTCCCCTCCGAGGTCGGCGAGAGATCATCCCCGGCGCCACCGAGATACCCCAGGTGAAGAAGGACCTCACACCTCCGGTCGAAGATCCGTGCGATCGAACCGGTCTCGCGCGAGATCTCCTGCTGAAGCCGATCACGGTCGCGGAGGGCGCGGAAGTAGCGTTCCGCCCATCGGGAATGGTCGTCCCGGTCGGGGCACCGGTGGCAGGGGTGGTCCCTCAGAGCCCTGCGGAGCGCCTCGACCTCTCCCCGACTTCCCGGGGCTTCTCCCGGGGCTTCCCCGTTCGCCGGACGCCCCTTACCCGGGCGTTGTGGGCGCAATTCTCGCGCCTTGGTCGAGAGAGTGGAAGCAAGGTCGCGTCGCACCTGGACGTGACGGGTATCGACGCGCTTGGGGATCCGCATTTCCCCAACCTCCTCGAACCCGTGGTGAAGGTCGGCGGGACTCAAGCGGAAGGACCGTGCGGCCTCGGTGACGACGAGGGGGCGCGGCTGGTCGCTCTTGTCTCCCGATACCACGACGACGAGGCCCTTGTGTCGGCCACCCATCAGGCGAACGATCGCGCCGGGCCTCAGACCCTTGACCGCCTTCACCCCTTGCTCTCGACGCGATTGCGTCGCCGCCCTGACGTCGGACTTCTCGAGCCGCGACAGCTTCTCGCGCAATGTCGCGTACTCCATGAAGTCCCCGAGGTCGCACGCAACGGCGTCCCGGTATCCCTGGATCGCGGTGTCGAGTTCCTTGACCTTTCGCGCCTGGCGGACGACGCTTCGGTCGGCCTGGTACTGGGCGAACGACATCTCCAAGACCTCTCGCGCCCGTGCGACACCCGAGCGCGCGACCAAGTTGATCGCCATGTTGTACGAGGGTCGGAAGCTGCTGATGAGCGGGTAGGTGCGACGAGAAGCGAGGCGGCCCAGGATCTCGGCATCGAAACCCGGATGTTCGACGACGACGGCGTGCCCCTCGACGTCGATCCCTCGCCTGCCCGCACGGCCAGTCAACTGGGTGTACTCCCCCGCGGTGAGGTCCTTGTGGGAATCTCCGTCCCACTTGACGAGCTTCTCGAGCACCACGGAACGGGCCGGCATGTTGATCCCGAGGGCCAGGGTCTCGGTGGCGAACACCACCTTGATAAGCCCCGCCGTAAACAACTCCTCCACCACTTCCTTGAAGAGCGGGATCATCCCGGCATGGTGGGCGGCGATTCCCGCCTCGAGGTGATTGAGCCAGTGGGGGTAGCCGAGGGCCGCGAGGTCGGCGCCGGGCACGGCGGAACACTTCTCTTCAACGAGAGCCGTGATCCGTCGACGTTCCTCCTCCGTCGTGAGCCGGATCCCTCCGGCACGTACCTGGTCGACGGCGTCCTCGCATCCGGCTCGAGAGAAGACGAAGACGATCGCGGGAAGCAAGCCTTGGGCATCGAGCACGTCGATGACGGCGAACCGCGGCGGAGGACGACGCCCGCCCCTCCCCCTTCCCCTGCGTCCCCGGTGAAACGAGTCGGCGTGACGGATGCGTCGCATGATCGCTTCGAGCTCGGGATTGAGGCGCGGGCTGGGCCCCGGTTCGGTCGCGTCAACGCCGGGGGCGTAGAGGTCGAATATCCCCTCGCGCAGCAGGACGTGCGGCCAGAGCGGCACGGGTCGCGTCTCCGATACGACGACATCCGCGTCACCCCTGACCTCCGTGAGCCACGCCCCGAACTCCTCCGTGTTGGACACGGTTGCCGACAGCGCGACGATCTCCGTCTTCGCATCGAGGTGGACGATGACCTCTTCCCACACGCTTCCCCGGAACCGGTCAGCCAGGTAGTGGACCTCGTCGAGGACGACGACCCCCAGCCGGTCGAGCGCGGTCGAGCCGGCGTAGATCATGTTCCGCAGCACCTCCGTCGTCATGACGACGATGTCGGCATTCCCGTTGATCGAGGTATCCCCTGTGAGGAGACCCACCTTGCCCGGGCCATATGCCCCGGTCAGGTCCCTGAACTTCTGGTTCGATAGGGCCTTGATCGGCGTGGTGTAGAACGCCCTCTCTCCCCGCCCCATCGCGCATCGGACGGCAAACTCCCCCACCACTGTCTTTCCCGCCCCCGTCGGTGCCGCGACCAGCACGCTCCTCCCGTCTTCGACGGATTCGCACGCGACGCGCTGGAAGTCGTCGAGGGGAAACGGCAAAGACTCGGCGAAGGCGCGTAACTCGGGATGTGCAGCCCTCGATGTGGCCGCTCGATGTTTGTCGGCGGCGGTCTCACTCATGGAATGAGGCTACGGGACGCGTACGCGGCACCCCGAATGGCCACGCTACGCGTCGGCGGGAGCCTTGAGTCGGGCGCCCAGAATGCGAAGCGCCTTCGGTGCCACCGTGACCTTGAGCGGCTCCGACCCCACCAACTCCCCGTCGGCGAACGCGGCCGGGAGGGTTGCCCCTTCGGGCCACTGGGCGATCGTGACCTCCTTCGCCTTAACGATATGGATCCGTGGGTCGTGAACGTGCGAGCCGTCCTTGAGCTTGGGGAAGATCTTGACGATCGATAGCTTGCTCATCTCGTCGGCGATGACCACGTCGAGAACGCCGTCGTTGACAATCGAGTCTGGGGAAATGATCAGGCCACCCCCGAAGATCGGGGTGTTCGCCACCGCGATGAGGGCACATCGCTGTTCCCACGTGAACCCCTCCCCCACCACGCGCACGCCGTAGGGCTTGAACCCGGGGATGAGGCGGAAGGTGGCGACCTTGTACTTCATAGGGCCACGCGGATGCTGGATGTTCATCGCGTACGCCGCGACGGCGGCGTCGAGGCCAGCCGACAGCACCGCGGTGAAATACCGAGGGTCCCCGGGTTCCTCGATGCCGGGTCCCGATACCTTTCCGACGTCGACCGCGGTGACGTCTCCGGCAAGCCCCTCGTGAATGCGATCGACGGCGGCATCGATGTTGTACTCCGGAAGTCCAAATGAATTCGCGGCATCGTTCCCGGATCCGCTGGGAACGATCCCCAGCGGTAGGTTCTTCTGCTCCGCACACACCTGGGCGCCAAGGTGGACCATTCCGTCGCCTCCGACGACCACCAAGGCGTCGAGCTGATGACGCACCTTCATCGCGGATTCCAGCGCGCTTGCCCATGAACCATGCGTCAGGTCACGGATCTTGTGACCGCGGGCCGCCAACGCCGCGAGGGCCTCATGCCCCCACCTGGCGCCGCGTCCGCTCGCGGACGTGGGATTGGTGATGACGCCGATCACGTGGCTCATACGGCTACCCTTCGTTGGGGCGTCCCGAGGGATCGCGAAACCTATGGCAGCAACGTACAGGTCGAGGCCGGGCATCGCCAGGAGCCATACCCCGATACCGGGGGCGGTTTCCTAGCGAGCGGGGTCGTCCGCCGCCGCGAGGATGGCCTCCGCCGCCCGCTCGAGTCGCTCCCGCAGGGCGTCGGGGTCGACCCGAACCAGTTGAGGGGCAACGGCGAGCAGTCTCGCGACAACAACGTCGGGGTTCGCCACGCCAAAGGTGACGGTCACGGTTTCCGTCCCTCTAGTGATGGAAACACCCGGGAGATCCTCGAAGGCCCACCTCCCGGCGAGACCCACCGTGATCGAGGCTTGGTAGTGCGGTTCGAGGACGAAGCCCTCGGGGGGGCGACGGGGCGCCGTTGCGGGTTCTTGGGTCACGACGGCGCTTTCGATGCGGTCAAGGCGCAGGGTCCTCATGTCTCCCGCCCTCCTGCAGTAGCACTCGACGTATCCCACGCCATCGATCGTTACGAGGCGGTGAGGTTCGATGACTCGCTCACTTCGGCGATCCTGGGCATCCACGTATTCGACCTGAACCGCGCGGGAATCGCTCAGAGCCGCCCTAAGGGCCTCTGAGACGGCCGGGTCGACACCTGCTCCAGCTACCACGGTGACCGTCGCAGCGCCCGCTACAGCCGCTCTCAGGGCCTCCAGCGCCCCTTCCGCGGCCGCAGGAGCCGCCCCCGACGCGATGATGCTAGCGAGGGCCCCCATCAAGGCGACCGCCTCCGTCGGGGCGAGTCTCACTTGCCTCAACCCGAGTGAATTCGTCAACCGAGCGATTCCCTCGTCATAGGCGAATCCGTCGAAATCGAGCAGGTCCGTCATCCCATAGCCCGGCAACCCGGAAACCCAAAGCGTGTCGATGTCGTCCTTGATCGTGTCTCGAGATACACCGAAGTGCTCCGCCAACTCATCGAACGTCGCCTCTCCGTTCTCCTCCAAGTGGGTGACGAGACCGAGGAGGCGGGTCAGTCGCGGAATGGCGGGCTCAGCCACGGGCCACCCCCAGAGCAGCCGTGGCGTGCTGGACAACACTGGCGGCGAGCGGCGCGGGCGAGAGAACCTTGGCCGCCCCCGCGAGGGCCAGGACCTCGTCCCGCAACGCGTCCGTGTCGGAGTAGGGAACGTCGAAGAGGTCCCAGTCGCCCTGGGTTGCCACGAACGAACCCCGTCGCCTCAGGGCGTGCCCCGATTCCGCCCGCAACCCGATTCTGGCCGTCAGCGTGGGAACGGATGCCTCAAGTTCGATTCCGGCCGCCTCGGACGGGGCCTTGAATGCGCCCCTCTCCCCCACTGTCCGAACCGGACCCTCGATCCGACTGAGCCGATAGGTGCGCGACTCTCCCCTGTCCCGGTCGAGGCCGACGAGGTAGAGGGGGCCACCTCTGACGACCAGCCTCCAGGGCTCGACGGTCCGACGGGCACGACCCGACGCCGCCGACGTGTAGTCGAACTGAACGGCCTGGCCGTCCGCGATCGCCTGCGCGATCACCGGGGCGGCATCGGCCCCCTGGGTTGATCGGGCCGACAGATGGAGGGAGATGTCCTCAAGACGCCCGGTGGACGACGTGAGCTTGACGAGCGCCCGCCTCGCGTCCGTCCCGAGGGCGGCGTTCTCCCAGTACTCGGCGGCGACGGCGATCACCGCGCGTTCCACGGGGGTGAGAGAGATTGGGGGCATCGCAGCCTCGCCCGCGTCGATGATGTACCCAATGTCGTCCCCATGGGTCGCATCCGTGACCGTGCGTAACGGCACGCCGAGTTTGCGCAGGTCCTCCTTGTCGCGCTCGAACATGCGCTCAAACGCTGCCGTCCTGCGACGCGCCGTGCCGGGATCGTCCCTGTCGTTGATGGGGTCGTACCCGGCGACGGTCGCACGGATCTCGCCACGCGTCATTCTGCCCCTCGCGTGGCTGAGCGCGATCAGGAGGTTGAGGAGCCGTTCGGCCGCGTCCGGCGCGGGCATCAGACCCGACAGGCGAGTAGCGCGGTAACGATGACCGCTCGCGCACCGACGGCGTAGAGCTGGTCCATCACGTGGTTCATTTCGCTTCGGGGAACCAGCACCCGCACGGCACGCCACTCCGGGGCCTCGTGAAGAGGCGTGACGGTCGGGGCCTCATAGCCGGGCGTAATGACCGCCGCCTCCTCCAAGCGATCGACCGGAATGTCGTAGTCCATCAGGACGTATTGACGAGCCATTAAGACGCCGCGCAGCCTCCCCGTGATCGTCGCGACATCCTCGTCCGGGGTGTCCGGCCTGCGGATGAGAACCGCTTCCGAGACCAAGATCGGGTCCCCGACGACCTCTAAACCTGCGGCACGCAAGGTTGCCCCCGTCGAGACGACATCCGCGACGGCATCGGCAACCCCCAGTTGAACCGCGTTCTCGACCGCACCGTCAAGCGGAATCACCTCGGCGTCGACCCCGAAGGATTTGAGGTGATTTTCCACAAGCCGCGGGTAGGACGTCGCCACGCGTTTTCCGTTCAGAGACTCGACCGACGTAACGCTGGCACTGGGCGCGGCGTAACGGAACGTCGACCCCCCGAAGCCCAACTCCAGGTGCTCGATCGCCTCCGCCCCGGAGTCGAGGAGAAGGTCGCGGCCCGTGATCCCGGCATCGACCGTTCCCGCGCCGACGTAAACGGCGACGTCCCTCGGTCGGAGGTAGAAGAATTCGACCTCGTTCTTGTGATCGACGAGGTGGAGATCACGAGTATCGCGCCGCTGGCGATACCCGGCTGCGCATAGGAGTTCCGAGGCGGGCTCGGAGAGTTCGCCTTTATTGGGAACAGCGATGCGAAGCACGGCCCCCCTTACAAGAATCGTTCGAGGTCGTCGATGGTCAGTCCCTTCGCGACCATCATGACTTGGACGTGATAGACGAGTTGGGCGAGTTCCTCCGCGGCTCGTTCATCCGATTCGAACTCCGCCGCCATCCATGACTCCGCCGCCTCCTCGACCAACTTCTTGCCGATGGAGTGAACACCGGCCGATAGCAGCTGGACGGTGTGAGATCCGCGCGGTCGCTGCTCGGAGCGACTCTGGATCTCGTCGAACAACTCAGTGAAGGTCTTCATGCGCTCCAGCCTACGGGAGGCGACGGCATGCCGTCGCACGTCAAGAGTCCTAGTTTCCGGAGGCCCCAGAAAGTAGTTGCCGTGTCGCGAGGGCCGCTTCCGCGGCTTCCCTCCCCTTGTTCTCGTGCGAACCAGGTAGGCCCGCCCGGTCCAAAGCCTGTTCCTCGGTGTCACACGTCAGCACACCGAATCCGACGGCGACGACATTCGAGCGTGCGACGTCCGTCAGTCCCCTCGTGGTGGCACCCGCGACGTAGTCGAAGTGCGGCGTGCCTCCCCTGACGATCACCCCGAGCGCGACGATCGCGGTAGCCCCGGAGCGGGCGAGGCTCTCCGCGACGACGGGCAACTCGAAGCAGCCGGGAACGCGGGTAATGCGATAGGCCGCTCCCGCTCGCTCGCACACCCCGACCGCTCCCGCGATGAGTCCGTCCATCACCTGCTCGTGCCACAACGATGCCACGATCTCAACCGTGATGCCGTGACCGTCGACGTCCAGGGAAGGCGCCCCGGTACCGCTCATCCCAACCCGTCCCCGAGGTGTCCCATGCGTTCCACCTTAGTGCGACGGTACTTCTCGTTCGTCGACGTTTCGCCCACGTGGTGAGGGATACGTTCGGTGACCTCGATCCCACTCGCCCGGAGGCCTTCGACCTTCGCCGGGTTGTTGGTCAGGAGGCGGATGCGCTCAAGCCCGAGGTTATGAAGGATCGCGGCCGCGGCCCCGTACTCCCTCCGGTCGACCGGCAACCCCAGTTCGGTGTTGGCGTCGACGGTGTCGAGTCCCCCGTCCTGAAGCGCGTAGGCCTGGATCTTCCTGACGATGCCGATCCCCCTACCCTCGTGACCGGTCAGGTACACGACCGCGCCGCCTTCGCGGACAATCGCCTCGATCGAGGCGTCGAGTTGAGGGCCGCAATCGCACCGAACAGAACCGAAGGCGTCACCCGTGAGGCATTCGGAGTGGACCCGCACGATCGGAATGACGCCGTCCTGTACGGGCGTGACAAGGGCGACGTGTTCGTCACCGGTGCGCTCGTCCCGATATCCATGGATGGCGACGTCGCCATGGATCGTGGGTAACTCCGCTTGCCCGATGTGGGTGACGCGATGGGGCTGAGGGCCCGCAACCTCCGGAGCGTCGTGGTGATCGCGCCGGTAGTCGATGAGTTCTTGGATGGTCAACAGCACGAGTCCTTCCTGGTCGGCGATCTTCTTCGCATCGTCCAGGCGCACCATGGTGCCGTCGTCGTTCACCAACTCGGCGATGGCACCAACGGGTTCCAAACCAGCAAGCCGACAGAGATCCACGGCAGCCTCCGTGTGTCCGGCGCGATGCAGTACACCACCCGGAACAGCGCGGAGGGGCAAAACATGCCCGGGGCGAATCACATCTTCTGGGGAAGCGGACGGATTCGCGAGGACTTGAAGCGTGTGGTGCCGGTCGGCGGCGGAGATCCCCGTGGCTACACCCTGCGCGGCATCGACCGTCACGGTGTACGCGGTTCGCCGGGGATCCTGACTGAGGGGGACCATGAGCGGAAGCGCGAGGGCGTCCGCCCTCCTCGCGGGCATGGGGGCACACAGGTACCCGCTCGAGTGACGAATGGTCCACGCGACCCACTCGAGGGTCGCCTTTTCCGCGGATAGAATGACGTCCGCCTCGTTCTCCCTCGCCTCGGAATCCGCGACGAGAACGGGTCGTCCCGCTCGTAGATCCTCGAGGGCGCGGTCGACCTTCGACTCCCGATAGGCGTTCACACCCGTCCGCCGAGCAGACTCTCGACGTACTTCCCGACGATGTCGACCTCAACGTTCACCCGGTCTCCCGGGACGAGGTCCCCCAGAATCGTTTCCCGGAGCGTCACGGGGATCAAGGATACGGTGAAGGCGTCACCGTCGATGGCCGCGACGGTCAGGGATACTCCGTCGAGCGCGATCGAACCTTTCGAAACGACGTACCGCACCAGGTCGGAGGGCAGGCGGAAGGTGAAGTCCTCCCACTCCGGTGCCGAGTCGCGCGACACGAGCGTGGCTAAACCGTCAACGTGTCCTTGCACCAGGTGGCCACCGAGACGGGAGTCCGCCTTGACCGCCCGTTCCAGATTGACCCTCGTGCCCGGTCGAGCGACACCGAGGGTCGAGAACTCGCGTGTCACTCTCATGACGTCCACCACCCAGGAGTCCCCCATCGTCTCTGCGACGGTGAGGCACACCCCGGAAACCGCCACGGACTCTCCGAAGGCGAGATCGTGAGCAAAGCCGGGAGCCGAAATCGTCACCCGCGCAGAAGCCTGTGCTTCGTCGACGGCGGTCACGGTTCCGGTCGCCTCGACTATCCCTGTGAACAACCGTTATCCCTTTCGGTCGGGTTTTCCGATGACGAGTGTGTCGTTTCCGAGTCGCATCGTCTTGACGTCTGTTAGGCGCAACGCATCCGTCATGGTCTGGATTCCCAGGCCACTTACTACTCCCCTTCCCGCCCCCAGCAACGCCGGCGCCACGTACGCATGCACTTCGTCGACGAGACCCGCACGGAGAAAGGCGGAGTTGAGGGTCGCCCCGCCCTCGATGATCGCCGTTCGGATCTCCTTGTCGTGCAGCTCCTTGAGGACGATGCGGGGATCGTGGGTCCAGATCTGCATCGCGTTGTCGTCTCGCCAGATGTTCTTTCCCGCGGTGTCGCGCAGTCCGACGGCGACACGGAGCGGTTGGTGCCCGGTTTCCTTTCCCCCCGGTCGGGCGGAAAGCATCGGGTCGTCCGCCATGATCGTCCCCGTTCCCACGACGATCGCGTCTACCTTCCCCCTCTCCTGGTGGGCGTGGTCGCGCGCCTCGACGTCCGTGATCCACAGGCTGGTTCCGTCGACGGCCGCGGTGCGACCGTCCAGGGTCGTGGCGAACTTCAGGATCACGAACGGGCGCTGCTTCTTGTGGGCGTGGAGGAAGTGGTCGATGAGGTCCTCCGCCTCGGGTGACGGCTCAAGCGTGACGTCGATGCCACGCTTCTTCAGGATGTCCGCGCCTCCGCCGGAAATGGTCCCGGGATCGGGAACCGCGTAAACCACGTGCTGGATTCCCGCTTCCGTCACGGCGTCGACGCAGGGACCGGTGCGGCCCACGTGACGACAGGGTTCAAGAGTCATGTAGGCCGTCGCCCCCGCGGTTTGGCCACCGCGCTTGGCCGCGTCAGCGATCGCAGCGACCTCCGCGTGAGCCGTCCCAGCCCCGCGGTGGAAACCTTCGCCGATCACGGTGCCCGATTCGTCGAGGATGACGCACCCCACTCGAGGATTGGGCCCGTACTCCGGACCCTTCTGTGCCAGGTCGATCGCGCGCTGCATCGCCTGCGCGGGGGTCAATGTCGTCCCCAGCGAGGAGGCACCTTTGTTCGCCATGGCGTTATCCCTTCGCTCGCTCCCTGAGGAGGCTGACTTCCGCGCCCGGATCGTCCGAACCGAAAATCGCCGAACCCGCGACAATCACGTTGGCCCCCGCCTCTACGACGCGGCCGATGTTGTCCGCGCTGATGCCTCCATCCACTTGGACCATTATCTCGCCTCCCGCCTGATCCACAGCCGAGCGAACCGTGCGAATCTTCGGAAGGGTCTCCTCGATCAGGGTCTGGCCACCAAACCCTGGCTCGACGGTCATGACGAGCACCATGTCGAACTCGGACAGAATCTCCAGGGTTGGCTCGACCGGGGTTGCGGGTCGAATCGCGATTCCCACACGAGCTCCCATTCCCCTCAATTCGCGCGCCAGGCGGATCGGAGCGAGAGCCGCCTCCAGGTGGAACGTCACGGATGAGGCGCCAACCTCGACGTACCGAGGCGCCCAACGGTCGGGGTCGTCGATCATGAGGTGCACGTCCAAGGGAATCGTCGAGACCTCCGCGATTCGTTCGACGACGGGCAGTCCGATCGTGAAGTTGGGAACAAAGTGGCCGTCCATGACGTCGACATGAAGCCAGTCTCCATTCGCGACCGCGGCGATGTCCCTCGCGAGGTTCACGAAGTCCGCGGAGAGGATGCTCGGCGCGATCTGGATACCCATGCCTCGACTCTATCTCTCGGGGGTCCCCGACGATCGTCGCCTCAACAACGAGATGAACATCGAGTCCGTCCCGTGCTCATGGGTCCACAGTTGAACGAATGGCCCGGTCCCCCACCGGTCGTTCGCGACGTGGGTGATGTCGGCCAGGGCAAACCGAGCGTCCACGACCTCCCCCGCGGGGGACTCCGCCTCCGCAAGGACGGCCTCGACGACGTGACGAGTTTCCGCGCATACGGGAGAGCACGTCACGTAGGCGACGAGGCCCCCCGGCCTCACGCACCCCAGCGCGGCTCTTAGGAGTTCCCTCTGCAGCACGATCAGGTTCGCAAGGTCTTCTCGTGAGCGTCGCCACCGCGCCTCGGGGCGACGCCTCAATGCTCCGAGCCCGGTGCAGGGGGCGTCGAGCAGGACGCGGTCGTAGCCCGTCTGATTCCACTCGCGCGCGTCTGCCACGGCGACCGTGACAATCCCCGTCGGGAGCGCGCGGATCGACTGCCGCACGAGGTCGGCTCGGTGGGGGTGGATTTCCAGTGCGTCGAGCGTGGCACCGCGTCCGACGGCTAGCGCCCCGAGTAACGCGGTCTTTCCTCCCGGACCCGCACAGAGGTCCAGCCACCGCTCACCCTGGAGGTTGGGTTCTCCCCCGTACGAGAGGACCGGACCCACGATATCCGGCGACGCGAGAGCAAGGGCGGCCAATTGGCTTCCTTCATCCTGGACGCGGGCACGACCGTCCCGAACCGCCGGTATGTCCCCAGGATCACCACCGGAGAGCATCACACCCAACGGGGAGAGGATCGTCTTGGTGCCCCCACCGACCTGAGCGGCCAGGGTGGCAGACGAGATCCCCCTTCCTTCCGGTGGGCCGACAAGGGGAAGCGCCACGAGCGTCACGGGCGCGGGTTCGTTGTTCGCGGCCAGAAGGCTTTCGATCTCGTCCTCCCGGCCATCGACGGCGAGCGCGGTGACCAGCTCCTCCACGATCCACTCCGGGTGCGAGTAGTGGGTCGCGAGGGAGCCCGGCGTTCCTTGGGGTGCGACCTTGTCGAGCCACCCCTCTCGATCGGTCCCAACGATCACCCGCATGACGGCGTTGGCGAATCCGGTAGCCCTCGCCCCCACCACGGTCCGCGCGAGCGTGACTGTCTCGTCGACGGCTGCGTGGGAGGGGACGCGCATCCCGAGCGCTTGGTGGACCCCGAGCCTCAACACGCGGAGCAGTGGCTCTTCGATCCTGTTCACGGCTCTCTTCGCGGCGCTAGCGATAACCGCGTCGTACAAACCACGCATGCGGATGGTGCCGTAAGCGAGTTCGGTGGCGAAGGCGGCGTCTCGGCCCCCGAGCCCCGCGCGAGCGAGGACTTCCGGCATGGCGAGGTTCGCGTACGCCCCCTGGTCGTCCACTTCGGCGAGACACTCGTACGCAACGAACCGGGGATCCTTCACGCCTCTCCCAACTGGGCGCCTTCTCCCAGCCTCGCTCCCCGCCACCATGCGCGGGCATCCATCGCGGTTCTGCCCGAGGGGGCTATCGATCCGAGCTCGACCGGGAAGGTCCCCGTCGCGACGACGACGGCATCGCCCTCGATCCGTACGGTTCCTGGGGCGCCTCCCCTGAGGTCCTCGCGAGCTCGAACGGGGCCCACTTTGGCGGTCACGCCGTTCGGCAGGGTGGTCCAGGCGCCAGGGGCGGGGGTGCACCCGCGGATCCTCCTGTCCACGACGTGCGCGGGCAGGTCCCAACGGATCTCGCAATCCTCCCGCGTGAGTTTCTCGGCGTAGGTGGGAGCATCTCCGGTTTGCGGAATGGGGTTTGCGGTTCCCGAGACCAGCGCCTTCAGGGAGTCGACCATGAGCGGGGCTCCGACTCGAGAGAGCCTCTCCAGCAGATCGCCCGCCGTGTCCGTTGGCCGGATCGTCTCGGTTGCCACCCCCAGAATCGGCCCGGTGTCCAAGCCCTCCTCGATGAGAAACGTCGAGGCTCCCGTGACGTCGTCGCCACCCATGATCGCCCGTTGAACCGGAGCCGCGCCCCGCCACGAGGGAAGCAGGGAGAAATGGAGATTGACCCAACCGAACCTGACGGCACCCAGCAATGCGGGACGCAGGATCTGGCCGTACGCAACCACGGCGGCCGCATCGCAATCCAACGCCTTCACGTTGTCGATGAAGGAAGGATCCGACGCCTTGACCGGGGTGAGGACCACAAGCCCCAGTTCCTCCGCCTTGACACGAACGGCGCTCGGGTGGACATCCGTGCCTCGGCGCCCCCTCGCGTCGGGACGCGTCACGACAGCCGGCACCTCGACGCCCGCGGCGATCAGCGCCTCAAGCGTTGGGACGGCGATCTCTGGGGTTCCAGCGAAGAGGACGCGCATGCGTCCATCGTAGGGGGAGGCGGGACCTCTACCTCGGGAGAACGAGGGGGCCGTCGACCCTCATCCGAAGTTCGCCTCCCCCGGAGGCCGAGAGTTCCTTCTGAAAGGCTCGAAGGGCATCGACGACGTCTGGTGCCGCTCGACGCGATACAAGATACGTGCGCGATCCAGCAGACGAGGGCAACGCGGTTGCCTCCGGATGAGACTCAAGCCCCGTCCCCCCGATCGACACCAGGGAGGCTTTCGCGAGCACGTCCTCCGCTCCCTCAAGGGATACGACCCTCCGAAACGGCGGAAGGCCAAGCGCGGCCCTCTCGGCGGCGGCTCCCCTCGCTAAGTCTCCCGGGGTCCAGGTCTCCAACGCTCGACGGACGCTCGGCTCGATGTCTCCGACAACCCAGACTCGTCCACCGTCACCCCGCGCCCGGACCAGCGCCGCGGCGGAGAACCACAATCGGGCGGCGTCTACCTCGGTTCCGGCGCGTCCGAGTCCCGTATCCGCTCCGACGATAACGCCAGCGGAATATCCCGTCGGTGCGGCGGGAAGCGCTCCCGGCGTCGCGACGACGAGCCCCTCCGCGACGAAACCGTCGGCGAGGGTCCCGGTCGCGGCGGACGACACCAGCACCCGAACCTCGGGGGCCATTCGCTGGAGTTGTTCCGCGACGCGCTCGACCCCTTGTCGTGCCTCCTTGAGGCGATCGCTGTGGCAGACGGGGCAGTGCCACTGCTGGTGGGGTATCCCACAGAGAACGCAGACGGGGGGTGCCCCCTCCCCCGACCGGGCGAGCGGGCCCTCACACGTCACGCACTCCGCCCGCTCCCCGCACCGGGCACACGCGAGGCCCGTCACATAGCCCGCGCGGGGAACGAGGACGAAGCTCGGCCCGGCATCAAGAAAGGATCGAAGGTGGCGCCAGGTCGAGCCTGGCATCCAATGCCACCCCGCTGGCCCCTCCTCGTCCCTCCGATCGGATGTCATCACTTCAACAAGCGGAGCCTCCGAGCGAGCCCTCTCTCGTGGGGCTTGAACCCACCGCGCCCACCGGTGGTCCACCAGCGCCACCGCATCGATGGTGGGCACCCATCCCCCCAGCACGAGGGCGGCCCCCTCCGACTCGGCGCGCATCGAAGCGACGGTGCGGGCATGAGGGTAGGGCGCATGGGGGTCGTGAAAGGCGGAGTGCCCGTCGTCCCACATGGCCAGAAGGCCGAGGTTCGGAACCGGCTGGAATACCGTCGATCGGGTTCCCAGAACGATGGGCGAGGCCCCGTGGAGTCCCGCGAGGAAATTCTCGTAGCGCGTCGAAGCGCCATCCTCGGTCTGGACGATCGAGAACTCCCCTCCCTTCGCCGCAGTCCAACGGCGCAGCCCTACCGAGGAAAGTCCCGCGACAAGGGCGGCAAGGGCGCGCGCATCGGGGACGACGAGGATGGCGCTTTCTCCGTGTGCCGCCGTTGTCACTGCGGCCTTGACGTACGCCTCGACGGGAATCGACCGACGTTCCTTACCTAGGGGGGCCTCCCAGACGATTCTCTGACCCGGGGGGACGATCGCTGAGGCATCCCATCCCTCGACGGCAACCAACGCGGCGGTCAGTCGCTCGGGACGGGAGGCGGGAGCCTCGGTGGTTCTGGTAGCCCACCGCTTCTCTACCGCGGCCGCTCGTGGGGGAATCGCAAGTCGAAGCACATCCCACAAACCACCCCCATACCGTCGTGCAACCGCCCGAGCGAGGTCGATCGACGATGATGTCGCAGAAGGAGCGGAAGCAGCGGAACGTAAGTCCAGGACGCGACCGCCAAAGTCACTCTCCGTGGCAATCTCGCACACGATGGCGTCGACGAGACGTCCGGAAAAGGGCACCCTGACTCGCGTGCCGAGCGTGACCACGTCGGCGAAACGCCCGGGAATGGCGTAGTCGAAGAGGCGGTCGAGGTGCGGGAGCGGGCTGTCGACGCACACGCGCGCGATCGACGGCAACGCCATCAGTTCACGGCGTCCCGAAGCGCCTTCGCGCGGTCCGTCCGCTCCCACGTGAACTCCGGCAATTCGCGCCCAAAGTGCCCGTAAGCCGCCGTCGCGAGGTAGATGGGTCGTCGAAGATCGAGGTCACGAATGATCGCGGACGGCCGGAGGTCAAAGACCTCGCGGATGGCCTTTTCGATCTTCGCTGGTGGGACGCTCTCGGTTCCGAAGGTTTCGACGTACAACCCCACCGGGTGAGCCGTTCCGATCGCATACGCGACCTGGATCTCGCATCGCGAGGC
>CAZMCU010000011.1:18060-37661 GCA_964564915.1 uncultured Demequinaceae bacterium
GAGAAGAGGCGGAGGTTGTTCACCGGGACAGCCTACCGGGCTCCCCCGACCCATCCGCCAATCCGGTGCGCCTTTTTCTTCTTCTTTCCTTGCCCACGAATGTCGACGATGGCGTCGAGGATCGCATCGGCTAACCGCAACTTGTCGCCTTGTTCCGTCGCGACGACCTTGCCTTCTGGGTCGAGGATCGAGATCTTGTTCTCCACGTCTCCGAATCCAACGCCGTCCCCCACGGGATTGACGATGAGCAGGTCCGCCCCCTTGCGTCGAGCCTTGTCGACGCCGTGCTGAATGGCGCTCGTCAGCGTGTCGCCCGTCTCCGCTCCAAATCCGACAATCGTCTGACCAGGGTGTCGCGACTTGAGGAGCGACACGAGAATGTCGTCCGTCTCCTCCAACTCCAGGGTCAAGGGTCCGTCTCCCGACTTCTTGATCTTGTGCGGAGAGACCGATACCGGACGGAAGTCCGCGACCGCCGCGGCCATGATGACAACATCGGCGTCCGACGCCACCTCCCGCATCTCGCGGGCCAATCCGACCGCCGTTTCGACGTCAACGCGCTGAATGCCCTCACCGAGCGGAAGGGAGACATTCGCCGCGACCACCGTTACCGTCGCCCCCCGTTCTCGCGCCGCTTCCGCGAGCGCGAACCCCTGGTGTCCGGTCGATCGATTCCCAATGAAACGCACCGGATCGATAGGTTCGCGGGTTCCCCCAGCGCTGATGAGGATACGCAAACCGTCGAGATCCCCCCACGTGCCGTGCCCCTCGTCGACGGGGGGAATCTTCTCGCCCGCGGCGACCGCGTAGAGAGCGGCGACCATCTCATCCGGCTCCGGGAGCCTACCGATTCCTACGTCGGAGCTCGCGAGTTGACCCTCCGCTGGTTCGATGACGACCACCCCGCGCTCCCGCAAGGTCTTCACATTCGCCACCGTTGCGGCATTCGCCCACATCTCGGTGTGCATGGCGGGGGCGACGACCACGGGGGCCGCCGTCGCGAGAATGACGCTCCCTAGCAGGTCCCTTGCTTCACCGTGAGCGAGTTGCGCCAGGAAGTCGGCACTGGCGGGAGCCACGAGGACGATGTCGGCGAGCTTCCCCAGCCGAATGTGATCGATCCGGGAAACGTTCTCGAAGATTCCGCTCGGAGCGGGTTGCCCCGATAGGGCTTCCCACGTTGCGCGGCCCACAAAGTTCAGCGAGGCTTCGGTGGGGATGACCTGGACCGAGTGCCCCTCCTGGACGAGCCGCCGGACCACCGTCGCGACCTTGTAGGCCGCAATCCCTCCGGTGACACCGAGCAGCACCCGCATGCTTACTCGTTCAGATCAGAGAGCTTCAGCAGGTTGCCCTCGTTAATTTCGCGGAGCGCCACGGAGAGCGCCTTGTCCGTCGAGTCTGCCTCGACCAGGGGTCCGACATTCTCGAAGTGGCCCTCACCGAGCGCTTCGTAGTACGCGTTGATCTGCCGTGCGCGCTTCGAACTGTAGATGACGAGGGCATATTTGGAGTCCACCTTCGACAGGAGTTCGTCGATCGGAGGATTGGTAATTCCCTCGGGATTGGCGATGGTGCCGGCCACGATCAGCCCTTCTCTCCGGACGGACGCCCGGAACCGGCCCCTAGTCTACCCGCCGACGGCCAAACGGTGGACCCTCTCCGCAGCCTCGTCGATGTCGTCGTTGACCACCACTTCGTCGAACTCCTTTTCCGCCTCCAGTTCCACTCTGGCCGTTCGAAGCCGACGCTCCTGTTCCTCGTCCGACTCTGTGCCTCTGCCTCGAAGGCGGCGGACCAGCTCCTCCCACGATGGCGGGGCGAGGAACACCAGACGGGCGTCGGGCATGGCGGCCCTCACCTGCCGTGCGCCCGCGAGGTCGATCTCCAGGAGTGAAGGCACGTCTCGGGCGAGATGCTCTTCCACGGGGCGTCGAGGGGTCCCGTAGCGGTAAGCCCCGTGGACGACCGCCCACTCCAGGAACTCCCCGGCCTCAACCATGCGAGTGAATTCGGCGTCGTCCACGAAGCGATAGTCGACGCCATCGACCTCCCCCTCGCGTTGAGGACGTGTGGTGACGGAAACGGACACCCACACGTCACCGAAGCGTTCGGCGAGCCGCTTCACGACCGTCCCCTTGCCCACCGCCGTCGGCCCGGCGAGCACCGTGAGACGGCTCATCTCTCCACCCGTTCCACGAGAAGCGCGACCTGGTGCCGGCCTAAGCCTCGGATTCGGCGGGACGAAGCGATCTCCGCTTCGGTCATGATGGCCTCCGCCTTCTTCTCCCCGATACCCGGCAGGCTCGTGAGGAGATCGATGACCCGAATTCCCGCCAGGGCTTCGTTCGCCTTGGCGAGCGCAATCGCGGCTGCGAGGCCATAGTCGCCCCGCGCGATCGCGTCCTTGAATACTCGCCGTTCCGTCCGCACCGCCATGGCCTTCTTGAGGGCCATCGCTCGCTGGTCCTCCGTGAGGGTCGGAGTCGGCTGGAAAGACGTCACTCGCCCCTCAATGCGAACTGGGCCGCGCCAGCCGCCGCCCGAATTGCGCCCCTTAACTTCTCGACGAAGGGGCCGGCGCGAAGCACACCCCTACTCTGGTGGGCGAGGACGTTCCGGCAAGCCGGGCCGAAGACTTGCGTGAGTTGTTCGGGACCTGCCCCTTGAGCCCCGACCCCAGGAGACAGGATGGGGCCGTTGATGGCTACGAGCGGAACAGGAAGGGAGCGCACGGCGTCTCCCGTTGTCGCTCCGATGACGAGGCCAACGCTTCCCATGGGAACGGCGCCCTGGTTACGCTTCGCCGCCCCCGCCGCGATCGTTGTCGCGACCGCAATCCCCTCGGGATCCCTCGCGTGTTGGATCGACGCCCCTTCGGGGTTCGAGGTGAGGCAGAGGACAAACACCCCCTTACCGTTCGCATCCGCGAGGTCGAGGGCAGGGCGCAAGGAATCGAATCCCAGGAATGGCGAGACGGTCATGGCGTCCACTTCGAGCGGGGCACCCGATCGGAGGTAGGCGTCGGCGTAACCCAGCATGCTCGACTCAATGTCACCCCGCTTGGCGTCCATGATGGTCATGAGGTTGTAGTGCTTGGCCGCGGTCAATACCTGCTCCAGTGCCGCGATTCCCCTCGCCCCATGACGCTCAAAAAAGGCAATCTGAATCTTGACCGCCGCCGCCGATTGCTCGCATGCCTCGACGACGGCTTGACCGAATGTCAGGACGCCTTCCGCGGTATCGGGAAGGCCCCAGTGCTTGAGCATCTCCGGGCTGGGATCGACGCCAACGGACAGTGGCCCGAATTCGTCCATCGCTTCGGCAAGTCTTGCCCCGAATGACATATCAGCCTTCCTTGTGGTGGTCCTGCAGACTCTTCACACTAAACGGCTTCGCACGAATCGCTTCAATCCCTTGAACTGCTGCCGCTAACTGCTGGACGGTCGTGACGATCGGCTTGTCCGCCGCCGTCGTGGCCGCTCGTATCTCGTATCCGTCCGCGCGTGACCCCTGACCCGATGGCGTGTTGACCACGATGTCGACTTCGCCGCGCTGAATCCTGTCGACGATCGTTCCCCACCCATCCGGGCCAGGGCCTTCCGAGTATTTTCTCACCACGGTCGCATCAATACCATTGCGCCACAACACCGCCGCTGTCCCCTGCGTCGCAAGAACGGAGAACCCGAGTTGTGCGAGCCGGGCGACGGGCAGGATCATCGCTCGCTTGTCTCGATCCGCGACCGATACGAAGACACAGCCCGTGGTGGGAAGCCCACCGTAAGCCGCGGCTTGAGACTTGGCGAACGCCACCGGGAACGTGACGTCGATGCCCATGACCTCTCCCGTCGAACGCATCTCCGGACCCAGCACCGTATCCACGATCGTGCCTTCTGGCGTCCGGAACCTTCGGAACGGAAGCACAGCCTCCTTCACCGAGATGGGGTTGGCGAGGTCGTCGACCGAGGCATCGGTCTGGGGAAGGACACCCAAGGTCCGAAGGTCGGCGATGCTCTCCCCTGCCATGACCCTTGCAGCCGCACGCGCGAGGGGCACGCCCGTCGCCTTCGCGACGAACGGGACGGTCCGCGAGGCGCGAGGATTGGCCTCGAGCACGTACAGGATGTCGCTCACGAGCGCGTATTGCACGTTCATGAGCCCGTGAACACCGATTCCGCGGGCGAGGGCTTCGGTCGATCGTCGAATTCGCACGAGTTCTGTGGCGGACAGCGTGACGGGTGGGAGAACGCACGCCGAATCCCCTGAATGAATACCCGCCTCCTCGATGTGCTCCATCACTCCGCCAAGGAACATCTCCTCACCATCGAAGAGCACGTCGACGTCAATCTCGAGCGCATCGTCGAGGAAGCGATCGATCAGGAGCGGGGCGTCGGTCGCCTGATCTCCCGCGACGAGCGCCCTCGCCGTGTAGTCCTCCAACTGTGCGCGGTCGTAGACGATTTCCATCCCTCGCCCACCGAGAACGTACGAGGGCCGGACGAGGACGGGGTAACCGATGCGCTCGGCGATCTCGACCGCCTCCTCGACTCCGTGCGCCGTCCCGAAGGCGGGGGCAGGGAGCCCAGCCTTCGCCAACACCCGCCCAAAGGCACCTCGATCCTCTGCGGCGTCGATCGCCTCGGGAGACGTCCCGAGTATCGGCACCCCCGCCTCGGAGAGGCGACGCGCAAGGCTCAGCGGTGTCTGGCCTCCGAGTTGGACGATCATGCCTTTAACGGGGCCCGCCGCCATTTCCGCCTCGACCACCGCCATGACGTCCTCGAACGTCAGCGGCTCGAAGTACAGGCGGTCCGACGTGTCGTAGTCGGTCGAGACCGTCTCGGGGTTGCAGTTGATCATGACGGTCTCGTACGCGTCCTTGAGGGCGAGAGCGGCATGAACGCACGAGTAATCAAACTCGATCCCCTGCCCGATGCGGTTCGGCCCGGAGCCGAGGATGAGGATGGCTTCCCTCTCCCGCGGGGCAATCTCGTTTTCCGTGTCGTAGGTCGAGTAGTGGTAAGGCGTGTGCGCTTCGAACTCCGCGGCACACGTGTCGACGGTCTTGAACACCGGAAGCACGTCGAGTTCACGGCGAGTCCGGGCAACCTCCGTCTCCGACAAACCCCGAAGCGATGCAACCTGAGTGTCGGAGAGACCGTGACGCTTGGCGCGGCGCAGAACGTCTTCCTCGAGTTTCGGGGCAGCCGCGACCTCGGCCGCTACCTCGTTGATCAGCAGGATCTGGTCGAGGAACCACCGGTCGATCTTGGTCGTCTCGTAGAGCCTCTCCAGAACGGTGGGGTCGTGGAGTGCCGCCCGAAGCGCCTGCTGGACCTGGATGAAGCGCGCTTCCGTTGGGATCCGCGTCGCCTCGATGAGGGCGTCGAGGTCCCGACCCGATGGCGCGGGACCATCCCAGTGAAAGCTCGCGCCCCTCTTGTCGATCGAGCGCAAAGCCTTGCCCAGGGCTTCGGTGAAGTTCCGGCCCAGGCTCATAGCCTCACCGACGGACTTCATGGTCGTCGTGAGGACGGGGTCGGCGAACGGGAACTTCTCGAACGCGAAGCGGGGCACCTTGACAACCACGTAGTCCAAGGTGGGCTCGAACGACGCTGGTGTGCTCCCGGTGATGTCGTTGGGGATCTCATCGAGCGTGTATCCGATCGCGAGCCGTGCGGCGATTTTCGCGATGGGGAAACCCGTGGCCTTCGACGCGAGGGCGGAGGAGCGCGATACACGAGGGTTCATCTCGATGACGATGATCCGGCCCGTGTCGGGATGGACGGCGAACTGGATATTGCATCCCCCGGTGTCGACCCCCACCTCGCGGATGACGGCGATGCCGATGTCCCGGAGGCGCTGGTACTCGCGGTCGGTGAGGGTAAGCGCGGGGGCCACGGTGACGGAGTCTCCCGTGTGCACGCCGACGGGGTCGACGTTCTCGATCGAGCACACGACGACGACGTTGTCGTGCTTGTCCCGCATGAGTTCGAGCTCGAACTCCTTCCACCCGAGGATCGATTCCTCAAGGAGGACCTCGGTTGTCGGAGAGTAGTGAAGCCCCGCCCCCGCGATGCGCCGCAAGTCCGACTCGTCGTACGCGATTCCGGAACCCAGGCCTCCCATCGTGAACGACGGCCGGACGACGACCGGGTACTTGAGGTCATCGACCGCGGTTAAGCATTCCTCGATCGAGTGGCAGATCAGCGACCGCGCGGATTCCGCCCCGCAGCGCTCCACAACCTTCTTGAACTCCTCCCGGTTTTCGCCGAAGGTGATCGCTTCGATGTTCGCCCCGATGAGTTCCACGTTGTAGAAGTCGAGTATCCCCGCTTCGTGAAGCGCGATCGCGGCGTTGAGGGCGGTCTGACCCCCAAGGGTGGGGAGGAGGGCGTCGGGGCGTTCCTTCTCGATGATCGATTCCAGCACCTCGGTCGTGATGGGCTCGATGTAGGTTGCATCCGCGAATTCCGGGTCCGTCATGATGGTGGCGGGGTTGGAGTTGACGAGCACGACCCGCAGCCCTTCCGCCTTGAGGACGCGGCACGCCTGGGTCCCGGAGTAGTCGAACTCGCATGCCTGGCCGATGACGATCGGACCGGAGCCGATGACCATGATCGTGCGGATATCCTCGCGCCGGGGCATCAGTTCTCCCCTTCCATCGAGGCGATGAACCGGTCGAAGAGGTATTGGGCGTCGTGGGGTCCCGCCGCGGCCTCGGGGTGGTACTGGACACCAAACGCGGGGATGTCGAGGCATTCGAGTCCCTCGACGACGTCGTCGTTGAGGCAAACGTGGCTGACGCGTACTCGACCGAAACCCCCGCGGGGAGCCGGGGTTTCTCCCTCCAGCGGGGCGTCGACGGCAAAACCGTGGTTGTGGGCCGTGATCTCGACCTTGCCCGTCGCCCGATCCATAACGGGCTGGTTGATCCCCCGGTGTCCAAACCGGAGCTTGTAGGTGTCGAACCCGAGCGCGCGGCCAAGGATCTGGTTGCCGAAGCAGATGCCGAAGAACGGAACCTTGGCGGAGAGGATGCCCCGGAGCGCCTCGACCTGGTGGTCGGCCACCGCAGGGTCGCCCGGCCCGTTCGAGAAGAACACCCCATCCGGGTTGAGGGCGAGGATCTCGTCGGTGGTCACGGTCGACGGCACGACCGTCACCTTGACCCCTCGTTTTGCCAGAAGTTCCGGGGTCATCTCTTTGATACCGAGGTCGACGGCGACGACGTGCGCCCGCACCGGGGTGCCGTCCGGAGGTTCGATGACGTAGGCCTCAGTAGTCGAGACGGCGTCGGCGAGGTGGGCACCCGACATCGGGGCACTCGCCTTGACGCGCTTCACGAGTTCCGCCACCGGCGCGAGTCGATCCCCCGAGAAAATGCCCGCCCGCATCACCCCCGCGCTCCTCAAGATGCGCACCAGTTGTCGGGTGTCGATCTCGGAGATTGCCACGATGCCTTGCGCGATAAGGTCGTCGTCCAACGTTCGCTTCGCCCGCCAGTTCGAGGGAATCCGAGCGGGGTCGCGGACGACGTACCCCGCGACCCAAATGCGGCTCGACTCCGGGTCGTCGTCGTTGACCCCCGTGTTGCCGATGTGGGGGGCCGTCATGACGACGATCTGTCGATGGTAGGAGGGGTCGGTCAGGGTTTCCTGGTACCCCGTCATCCCCGTGTTGAAGACGATCTCGCCCGTCGTCTCACCCGTCGCGCCGTAGGCGCGCCCGCGAAAGGACCGGCCATCCTCGAGGACGAGGACGGCTGTGGTGTCGTCGCTCACTTCGTGGATCCTCCGAGGGATTCGTGTGCGAACGTGATCGTGCCCCTGAGGATGGTCCCCATCACTGTGCCCGGGAGTTCGATTCCCCCGAAGGGAGAGTTGTGGCTCAAGCTTCGTGTACCGCGAGGATCGACCACCCAGGGTCGTTTCGGGTCGATCAGGGTCACGTTCGCTGGCTCTCCTACCTTGAGGGGGCGCCCGTGCCCTTCGATCCTTCCGATCCGCGAGGGGGTTTCCGACATCACTCGCGCGACATCACGCCACGTGAAGCGACCGGTGTCGACCATCGTTTTCTGAACCACCCCCACCGAGGTCTCCAAGCCGATCATGCCGAACGCGGCGGCCGCCCACTCGCAATCCTTGTCCTCATCCGGGTGCGGGGCGTGATCCGTCCCCACGACGTCGATCGTGCCGTCTTGGAGCCCCGCGCGAACAGCCTCGACATCGGCCTCGGGGCGCAGCGGAGGATTGACTTTGAATCGGGCGTCGTATCCACGGGCCAACTCGTCGGTCAGAAGGATGTGGTGAGGGGTCGCCTCAGCCGTCACGTCGACGCCGCGAGACTTCGCCCACCGGACGATCTCGACGGAACGCGCGGTCGAGAGGTGGAGCACGTGAATCCTCGACTGGACGTGCTCGGCGAGGAGGACGTCGCGCGCGATGATGCTCTCCTCCGCGACCGCTGGCCATCCCGCCAGGCCCAGGCTCGCGGAGACCGTCCCCTCATGCATCTGGGAACCACTCGTCATCCGAGGGTCCTGAGAATGTTGGGCGATCACCCCGTCGAACGTCTTGACGTACTCCAGGGCACGACGCATGAGCACGGGATCGCCCACGCACATTCCGTCGTCGCTGAACATGCGGACTCGAGCCGCCGACATCGCCATGGCCCCCAACTCCGCGAGGTGCTCTCCCCCCAAGCCCACCGTGACCGCGCCGACGGGGAAGACGTCGACAAGGCCGATGTCCCGCCCTCTCCTCCATACCTGCTCAACGACTCCGGCGGTGTCCGCTGTCGGGGTCGTGTTGGCCATCGCGTGGACGGCGACGTAACCACCGGCCGCCGCGGACCGGGAACCGGATTCGATCGTTTCCGCGTCCTCCCGACCCGGCTCACGTAAGTGCGTGTGAAGATCGACGAGACCGGGTAACGCGACGAGGCCGCTACCGTCGATCGTCGTCGCACCGGAGGGAGCGTCCGCTTTCGAGAGCGAGGCGATCTCGCCCTTGGCCAGGACAAGATCCGCCTTCTCCTCCCCATAGAGCGACACTCCGGTAATGACGACGGGCTTGATCACGATTCCACCTCTCCAGCAAGCAACAGGTACAGGACAGCCATACGAACGGCGACCCCGTTGGACACCTGTTCGACGATCACGGAACGGGGCGAGTCCGCCGCCTCCGCACTGATTTCGAGCCCCCGATTCATTGGACCGGGGTGCATCACGATCGCTCGCTCCGGAAGTCGCGCCAACCTTCCAGCATCGAGCCCGAGGAACCGCGAGTACTCCGCGGGACTGGGGAAGAAGGCAACACCGCTTCCCGTCATTCTCTCCAGTTGGATGCGAAGCATCATGAGCGCGTCGATCGGGAAGGTGTCGATGGCCTCGTCGAGGGTGTGGACCACGGTAACCGGCCACGTTCCGACCCCGATGGGTACGAGCGTTGGTGGGGCGACGAGGACGACGGAGGCTCCGAGCGTCGTGAGGAGGTCGATGTTGGATCGAGCCACCCGAGAGTGAAGGACGTCGCCAACGATCGCGACGGTGAGACCGTCGAGGCCTCCCCCCATCGCGTCGTCGTTGAGGTGTCGACGGATGGTGAAGGCGTCGAGGAGGGCCTGCGTCGGGTGCTGATGGGTGCCATCTCCCGCGTTCACAACACTCCCGTGAATCCACCCGGCCGTTGCGAGGCGTTCGGCGGCACCCGAGGCCGAGTGCCGGATGACGATGCCGTCCGCACCCATCGCCTCGAGCGTCTGCGCGGTGTCCTTGAGCGACTCTCCCTTGGAGACGCTCGATCCCCGCGCCGCGAAGCTGATGACGTCCGCCGAAAGCCTTTTCGCGGCTGCCTCGAAGGAAAGCCGCGTGCGGGTCGAATCCTCGAAGAACAGGTTGACGACCGTCTTGCCGCGCAGCGTGGGGAGTTTGCGAACCTCGCGTTCTTGCGTCTTCGCCATTTCCGCTGCGGTGTCCAGGATGAGAATCGCCTCGTCTCGCGACAGATCGGCGGCGGAAAGGAGGTGCTTCACGCGTCACCGCCCTGCGGTGACGATCGATCGATGATCACACCGTCTTCCCCATCGATTTCGTCGACCAGTACGCGAACCTTCTCCGTCCGCGACGTCGGGAGGTTCTTCCCAACAAAATCCGCCCGGATCGGGAGTTCGCGGTGCCCCCGATCCACGAGGACGGCCAGTTGAACCGATCGCGGCCGACCGACGTCCTTGATCGCGTCGAGAGCCGCTCGGATGGTGCGGCCCGTGTGGAGAACGTCGTCGACGAGGACGACGATGCGATCGTCGATGCCGGCTGGGGGGAGGGTCGTCTCCCCTAGGGTTCGCGTCGGTTGCCGATGAAGGTCATCGCGATACATCGTGATGTCGATTCCACCCGTGCGCTCCTCGGGCTGGAAACTCGGTTCGACGTCCGCGATGCGGTCGGCGAGGCGTTGCGCGAGGGGAACGCCTCGGGTGGGAACCCCCAGAAGGACGAGATCCGACGCGCCATCGTTTCGTTCGAGGATCTCATGGGCGATGCGCGTGAGGGCCCGGGAGATATCGGGCGCATCCATGACGGCACCAGTCACCTGGCCACCTCCTTCCCCGCCTCACCGGACGGTGCTTAAAGGAGACTGCGACGCCTACTGTACCCGATGATCGCCCGTCGAGGCAGGGGGCTCCACGATGGGGTTATCCGTTGTAGGGGTGTTGGCCTCGCCGGAGCGGTTCGCCTCTCCCGCGATCGCGCCTAGAACACCATTGATGAACCCCGAGGAGTCGTCCGTGCTCAGACTCTCGGCGAGGGACACGGCCTCATCAATCGCGACCGCCGTGTCGACCTCGGGATTGTGAAGGATCTCCCACGTTGCGATCCGCAGCACGGCTCGATCGACGGCGGGCATGCGATCCATCGTCCAGTCCTTCGCGGCCAAGGAAATGGCGCCATCGATCGTGTGCCAGTGGTCGATCACGCCCCTGACGATCTCGACGGAATACGCGGGAAGGGGCGTCTCCGACCCGGGTTCCTTGATCCTCTCCTCCAGGACCTCCCCCAGTCCGAGTCGGCGCTGGTCGGCCTCGAAGAGCACGTCGAGCGCGCGCTTGCGGGCCTTGGTCCTGGCGGCCACTAGTCGTTGACGCGGGAGATGTACTCGCCCGAACGCGTGTCCACCTTGACCCGCGTGCCCGCTTCCAGGAAGAGCGGAACCTGGATTTCGCGGCCGGTCTCGAGCGTTGCGGGCTTGGTCCCGCTCGTGGAGCGGTCGCCCTGGAGACCGGGCTCCGTGTAGGTGATTTCCAGCACGACCGAGGCGGGAAGTTCGATGAACAATGCGGCCCCGTCGTGTGTCGCGACGAGGACGGTTGAGTTCTCCAGCATGAAGTCCTTTGCGTCACCGACGACGGCAGCGGGGATGGTCAACTGATCGAACGTATCGGGGTCCATGAAGACAAAGTCCTGGCCGTCGTTGTAGAGGTACTGCATGTTCCGGCGATCGACGGTCTCGAAGTCCACCTTGGTGCCCGCGTTGAAGGTTCGATCGACCACCTTGCCGGAAAGGATGTTCTTCATCTTGGTGCGGACGAATGCCCCACCTTTGCCCGGTTTGACATGCTGAAACTCGATAATGGTCCACAACTGGCCGTCCAGGTTCAGTACGGAGCCGTTCTTGATGTCGTTTGTCGTCGCCACCGGAGTTCCTCGCGTCTCTATCGGGGCCCCGTCGAGAGGCCGCCGATTAGTGTAGCCGAACCCACCGTGAGGCCCCGAACCGTCGATCGGCTGGGGCGGGTCATCCTCCGCCCGTTTAAGCCGGTCGCGCCGCTATCGCCTCAAGCGCGAGCCGATAGGATTCCACCCCAAAACCGGCGATCGTTCCCGTCGCCACCGCCGAAATCACACTGGTGTGACGGAAGTCTTCTCGGGCGGCGGGATTGGTTAAGTGGACCTCGACGAGGGCGAGCCCCGCCGCCCCCACGAGCGCGCATGCGTCCCTCAAGGCATACGAGTAGTGGGTGAAAGCCGCGGGATTGATCACCACGTTCCACCCGGAATCGACGGCCTCGTGAATCCAGTGGACGAGGTCCGCCTCCGAGTCCGATTGTCGAACGATCACCTCAAGGCCGAGACCCTTCCCCCACTCCTCCGCGAGGGCGACGAGGTCGGCGTGGGTCGTGGTCCCGTACTTCTCCGGTTCACGCGTGCCGAGTCGGCCCAGGTTAGGTCCGTTCATCACGAGTACGGTGCTCATGCGCCCAGCGTAGCCGTCCGAAGCGCGATGACCCGGTTACCCGCTGATCGCGTCGTAGGCTCCCCGCAGGAGGGAGGGATCCGGGCCCTCGAGACGGACGGGGTTGCCGATGCCCTCCAGAACAACGAATCGCAGGAGGCTTCCCCTGGTCTTCTTGTCCCTCCGCATGGCATCGAGCAACGCCTCCCACCGTTCGGAGGCATAGGAGATCGGCAACCCCAACCCGGTCAGGATCGAGCGATGCCGCGCAACCTCGCCGTCCGAGAGCTGGCCCGCGAGCCGCGCCAACTCCGCGGCGTACACCATGCCAACCGCGACCGCCTCCCCGTGTCGCCAGGTGTACCCCTCGACCTGTTCGATCGCGTGCCCGAAGGTGTGCCCGTAGTTGAGGATCTCCCGCAGGAAGTTCTCCTTAAGGTCCACTCCCACGACGTCGGCCTTCACGTGGATCGCTCTGGCGATCAGATCGTCCAAGACGGGGAGAGCCTCATCCATGTCGATCGCGGAGCCCCCCTCCGACGCGTGAAACACCTTAATGTTCGCCTCGATGATGCGAAGGATCTCCTCATCCCTAATGAATCCAGCCTTGGCGACCTCCGCAAGGCCCGCGACAAGGTCCGCTGGAGGAAGAGTGCGAAGCGTCTCCGTGTCGCACCATACGGAGTGGGGTGGATGGAACGCTCCGACGAGGTTCTTCCCCTCGGCCGTGTTGATTCCTGTTTTCCCTCCCACCGCTGCGTCGACCATTCCGAGGAGGCTCGTTGGGGCCTGAATCACCGGTACCCCTCGAAGCCACGTTGCCGCGACGAATCCCGCGAGGTCGGTCACCGCTCCCCCGCCCATGCCCACGACGACATCCGAGCGGGTGAAGCCGGACGTGCCGAGCACGTGCCAACAGGAGGAGAGGACCCCCACGGTCTTCGCCGCTTCGGCGTCGGGGACCTCGGCCATGACCGGTTGGCGACCCGTCGCCTCGATTGCGTCGCGCAACGCCTCCGCTCGATCCTTGAGGGGAGCCGAATGGACAACGAGGACACGCTCCGCTCGTTCCGGTAAGGCTGACGCCACGTGACCCAGCAGACCCCCACCGATAGAAACGTCGTAGGGTTGCGCCCCATCGACGGTGATGACCCGTTCGCTCACGACTCCCCCATCGACTGTGCGATCACCTCGGCGACCCCCCCTGGGGTGAGGTCGTCGGTCGAAACCGTCTGTGTCGCGAGGCGCTCGTAGATCCCCCGACGTTCCTCCATCAATCGAACCCATCGATTATGAGTATCGCCCACGAGTAGTGGGCGAGCTTGGTTGAGGCCAACCCGCCGCGAGGCGACCCTGGGGCTCACCGACAGAAACACGATCGTCCCTCCCTCGCTCGCGTACGCCTCAAGGTCGCGCTGGGTCTCGGGGTCGAGAACCGCTCCCCCTCCGAGGGCGAGGACTCCAGCATGGTCGGCGAGAGCCGCACACACCGCCTCTCGCTCCAGCATCCGGAATCCCGCCTCCCCATCCTCAAGAAAGATCGTGGGGATGTCTCGGCCATCTGCGGTCACGATGTCGTTGTCCGTGTCCCGTGCCTCGCTCGTCAACCGGGAGGCCAAAGCCGCAGCGACGGCGCTCTTGCCCGAGCCCGGAGGGCCGATGAGAATCGCGCGAGGGTGGGTCATCTACTGCAAGTTCTTCGGGATAGCGGCGAGGAATGCCTCCAGGTTCCGGCGAACCTCCGACAGTGAGTCGCCCCCCGTCTTGTCGAGAAGGGCGTCCGCTAGGACAAGCGCCACCATAGCCTGCGCGACGACGGCAGCTGCGGGAACCGCGCACACGTCACTGCGTTGGTGGTTGGCTTTGGCGGCCTCTCCGTTGGCGGTGTCGATCGTGTCCAGCGCCCTCGGGACCGTACTGATGGGCTTCATCGCGACCCTCACGCGAATAGGCTCTCCGTTGGAGATCCCCCCCTCGATGCCGCCTGCGCGGTTGGATCGTCGCTGCACGCCGCTCTTCCCATACTCGATTTCATCGTGAGCCGCGGAGCCCCTCCGCGCGGCGGTGTGGAAGCCATCGCCGATCTCGACCCCCTTGATCGCCTGAACGCTCATGAGCGCTCCCGCAAGGTGCGAGTCAAGTCGACGATCCCAGTGAACGTGACTTCCCAGGCCGATCGGCACCCCATACGCAACGACCTCGACCACCCCACCCAGGGTGTCGCCCGCCTTCTGCGCGTCATCGATTTCCGCGATCATTCTCGCTGCCGAAGCCTCGTCGAGGCACCGTACGGGGCTGGAATCCAGGGCGTCGGCATCCTCGGGACCGGGGACAAGAGCGTCATCGGAAACAACCGCGGACCCGATCGCGACCACGTGAGCCACCACCTCGATTGAGGCCGCCTGGCGAAGCAACGCCTCGGCGACGGCCCCGAGTGCCACTCGCGTTGCCGTCTCCCTCGCCGATGCTCGTTCCAGCACGGGGCGCGCGTCATCGAATCCGTACTTCGTCATACCGACAAGGTCGGCATGGCCGGGTCGGGGGCGGGTGAGCATTTCGGCGCGTGCGCCCTCAAGATCGACGGGGTCGACGGGATCGGCCGACATCACCTTCTCCCACTTGGGCCATTCCGTGTTCCCAATCTCGATGGCAATGGGGCCGCCCTGGGTCAGGCCGTGCCTCACCCCGCTCACCAACCGAATCTCGTCTTGTTCGAACGCCATCCTGGCGCCCCTGCCATAGCCGAGTCGGCGCCGGGCAAGAGCCGCGCTGATGTCGTGCGTCGTCACCGCCACGCCCGCGGGTATCCCTTCAAGAACACCCACAAGCGCGGGCCCATGCGACTCGCCTGCGGTTAACCATCGGAGCATGGTGCCCATTGTTCCATGCGACGCCTCCCGGAATGCCCATAGCGAAGCCGGGGAATCGAACTACTGAATGATGGGGAGGAAGGGGTTCCGCGGTGTCTGGGGAGTGGTGCCCTCCCTTTCCGATCCTGGCCAGGGGAGCCTCGGCGGTCGAACCGTGATGTTCGGGTCCCCAGGATCGAGCGTGAAGAAGGTTCCACTCAGCGTTCCTCGCACCTCTCCGGTGGCGCCAGCCTCCGTCTCAACGAACGTGACGTTGACACCGTTCATTTGAAAGTATCGAAGGCGGGTGTTTTCCATGTCACGGATCACTTGCGTCACCTGGTCCCACGTGCCTTCAACCTCGAAACCGAAATCGGTGGCCCACAGCGTCGTGAAGGCTAACCCTTCAATGGAGGATGTCAAGCCAACTTCCGCCATCTGCGTTTCAAGCGACAGTCCTCCGGGGACCGAAACGGGCGACGAGAAGTGGTCGTTTTCAACAACGAGACCCGCCGCGGCGACGATCTGATTGATGATCCGACGAACCCCGGGAATGTCCTCGGTAGGGGGAAGTTCGTCGCGAATCTCGTACAACTCCCGCGTGTACTCCGGCACTAATTCCGCGTCTCGTTGCCGTTGTAAAAGCGTCTGGCTAAGCAAATCGTTCTGGTTTAGCTGATCCGCCGTCGCTTCATGAGCTTGAGCGGCCGCAGAAAGTCGGGGATTAACCCCAATGAGCCAGGTTAGCGCCGCGATCAGAAACCCGACGAACACGACCCCGAGGACGAGTGACCGATCTCCTACGTTCTTCATGACGTCTCTCCGCCCGCGTTGTACACATCCACAGCGGCCTCCGCCGCGTCAAAGGCATCGTCCACCGCGGTCCGAGCCTCGAGCGTTCGATCCTGAACCTCCGTGAGGGCGGCGTTCTCCTGGTTGACGCTCGTCTGCGCGTTGAATTGGTCAGATTCGGCGTCTCGTAGGGCATCGTCCGCGCCCGGTGTTCCTTCTTCGACCGCGGTTTCGGCCGCCGCGACCGCATCCGTGGCATCGGAGAGCCACTGCTCCGCCGCTGTGACTCTCTGTTCCTGCAGAGCCTCCGTCGCTTGGGCGTAGGACCACGCCCGCACCGCCTCCACCAAGGCGTCAACGGAATAGGCAAGGGTGTCTCTGGCCATTTGCGCCGCATCGAGAGCGGCTTGCGCATCGGCTTCTCCCGCAGCGACCGCGTCCTCGAAATCGCTAACGCTTTGATCCGCCCCCTCCATCGTCCTGAGAATTGCGTCGAACCGGTTTACCTCCGCCTGCGCTGCTTTAACTGCCGCGTTTGCCGCGTCCACGGCAGCTTCCGCGCCTGCCACCCCGTTCTCGAGGTCCAAGGTCGCCTGCCGGAGGTCCGCGTTGGCAACCGAAAGGATGTCATCGAAGGCCTTAGTCGCATCCTCACGATGTACCCTCTGAAGCCACTCGGGAGAGAAACGCCCGGAGAATGCGAGGGCCGTCAGGCGCGTCGTTGCGGTGAAGGTGTAGTAGGGAAGCCCGTCCGTGTCTTCTAGCACTTCGGTGGAAACTCGTGCCCAAGCCAATCCGGGCACCTCATTGAGGGCCTCCTCGAGATCCGCTCCCGTCACGTACGGCAGCAGGATGCCCGACAACTCCACGCTCCCGATGTCGGGTGCCCCGAAGGGAGGCAATTGCTGCTCGGGAACGGCGAAGATGGTCGCTGGTGTGATCGTCAGCGTATCGATGGCCACGCCCGCTGGAATGCCATCGCCAATCCTATCGACCATGTCGGTCCAGAGAATGTCGAAGGCCCCAACATACGTGCGAGCATTCGAGGCGTTGGCAAGTTCCGCCTGCGCATCCAACACATACTGATACGTGCTGATCTGACGCTGGAGTTCTTGGCCAGCATCAACCGCTTGTTGCAGTTCTTTCTGAGCGGACGCATTCTGAGCGCTGGCAAGGTACACCGAAGCTCCGGCGAGCACGATAAACGCCACAAACCCCAACAACACCAGGCCTCGCCGCCGTCCTCGCGCCCGACGGGCAACGACTTCGGGAGGAAGGAGATTGACCTGGGGCTCAACGGGAGCCTTGATGGAAGCGGGGACCACGCTCATGACTCCACCCTGCCCATCGCAAGGCCGACGCACACCGCAACGAGCGACTCCCGCCCCTCCAGCACTGTAGTGCGCAATCGTTTGTTCACCCGCACGCGCGCCAATCCGTCACCAAAACTCACCGGTAACCGCATGGCACTCGCAAGGTATTGACCGAGGCCGGGAAGGTGAGCCCCACCTCCGGTGAGCGCAACGTGCTGGATCGGTCCCCCAGGGTTGTTTTGGGAGTAGAAGACGAAGGTGTTGCGAATCGACTCGACGAACGCCCGGGTCGTTACCGTGAGGGCCTCCGCGCCGGGCTTGTACTGTTCCGGTACGGCAAAGCCCACCCCAATTTCCCGCTTGAGTTTCTCCGCATCTTGCGTCGACACTTTCATCCCCGTGGAGACCGCTTCCGTGGCGTCTTGTCCGCCTGCCGGAACGGTACGCACGAATCGAGGGACCCCTCCAACCGAAACGATGACGTTCGTCGTCCGAGCCCCGATGTCGACGAACGCTACGGTCTGCGATCCCCAATCCGGTACGGATTGTGCGCGAAGGAGAGCGAAGGCGTTGAGGTCGACCATGACGGGTTCAAGCCCCGCGGTCTCGATCGCGGTCACATGAGAGGCGACAGTCGGCTTGCCTGCCGCAACGAGAATTCCCTTCAGTACCTTGCCGTTGTCGCCATCGAACTCGCCGGTTGGATAGAAGTCGAGCAAGGCTTCGTCGGCGGACATGGGAAGCATCTCCCCGACTTGGAAGGGTAGGGATTGGCGCAATTGGTCCATGGGAAGCGACGGCAGTTCCATTTCCCTGACGACGACCCTCTGGTTCCCCACCCCAGAAATCACTCGGCGCGTCGAGAAGTGCCCTTTGCCCCAGAGCCGCTTGAGTACCGAGGCGACCGTCGTCACCTCATGAACCTCGCCGTCTCCAACGGCTCCAGAAGGAAGAGGAAGTTCCGCGTACCGCAGAAGCGTCGCTGAACCGGGGCGCGCCGGACCGGCACTGGGAACATCCACCTCGGCGGCGCGCACATGTGTGGTGCCGATATCCAGCCCGATGGCTCGTGTCGCCACGACACTCCCTTCCGATGCCTTACGCCAACTCTATCGGCAGCGTCCGGGCTTGTCCTTAGGCTTTGTCCCCCTCACGTCGTCACCCTGTGGACGTCACGTCGCGACCGCCGCGTCCACCCGCGGGGAGCGCGCCCCTAACGGCAGTCGCACAGGGCTACTGCAACGCCAAACGAGCCCGAAGGCACGCCAAAACCGACTGCCCGACCTTACCGCCTTACGGAAAAAATCTACGAACAAGGACCATCCTGGAGTCCCGCTTGAGCGGAGTAGTTGAAGGTCTTCACGGCTCCCTCTTCGTTGGTCACCTCAATGCACCAGTCGCTCTGGCTCACGATGCTCTGATTCGAAATCGAGACCCCGGCAGAGTGGTTGCCGATATAGGTGCCATTGATCAGGTAGGACATGCCCAAAATGGTGACGTGGGGAACGGGGTCCCCACCCCGCCAGTCAACGAAGTACGTCGCGATCTCCTTGCCCAGCGTCGAGACGTCAGCCTTCGCGGCGGTATCTTGGGCCTTCGCCCTCTGGCTTAGGAAGATCGGGATGGCCACAGCGGCTAAAACCCCGATGATAATCATGACGACGAGAAGTTCAATCAGGGTGAAACCCTGATCCTTCTTCTCGAGACCCCTTCGGATTCGCGCGATCATTGCGCACTCCTTCGTCTATGAGTTGTGGGACTAACCTGGGCCCGATGTCCACCTTCAGCGTCGCGAAAACCGCGCTCATAGTCCCACACCATCTATCGTATGCCCAACACCCGCGATACGTGCCTCCTCGGAGCGACTGTGAGCCTTATCTCATTTCCATCCAACGTCCGTCCCATCATGGCACCCTTAACGCTCACGTGCCTCCTCCGTCGCCCGCAATTTGGTCCTTTCCCTCTACTCGGTGCCCTTTTGTCTCCCCTTATCGCGCCCATAAATCGATGTAGGCGGCCGCGATGCTCGCCCCCGCGAGATACCCCAACCATGCCCCCCCAAACAGCGCTGGCCCGTACGGCACCCGCGACTTTCGGTGATACTTCCCTACCGCCATGCCGATGACGACCACCCCTCCTCCGAGGAGGGGCCCGGCAATAAACCCCACGGCGAGCGTCGACCAACCGATGTACCCCGCGACCATCCCCAGGAGCCCCCCGCTCTTCACGTCCCCTAGGCCCAGACCCGCGGGATACACGGCCCACAGGAGTGCATAGAACCCGCCCATCGCGCACAATCCAACGCCTGCCCTTTCGAGCGACCCCCACTCCCCCATCGACCAGGCATCGGCCATCAGGAAGGCGAGCATTACGGGGTAGGCGGGAAGGACGATCGAATCGGGCAACCGCTGAAC
>CAZMCU010000012.1:0-2574 GCA_964564915.1 uncultured Demequinaceae bacterium
CGGACGGTCGTGATGAGGACGGGGTTCGAGGGGTCGTCCTCGATCCTTCCGCGAAGCCTCTTGATGTGGACGTCGAGCGTCTTGGTATCGCCGAAATGGTCGACACCCCACACCCGGTCAATGATGGTTTGACGAGGAAGCACGCGCCCCGCGTTGATCGCCAAGAGATACAAGAGGGCGAACTCCTTGGGCGGAAGCGGGGAGGAGTGACCGTTCTTGGTCACCATGAGCCGCTCGGGGTCGAGCGTGAGCCCCGAGACGCTGAGCACCTCCGACACCCCCAGACCGTCCTCCGAAGCCGCAGCCGCCGCGCGCCTGAGGACCGCGCGGATCCGCGCGACGAGTTCCCTCCCCGAGTACGGTTTGGTGACGTAGTCGTCCGCCCCCAGTTCGAGGCCGATGATCTTGTCCGCTTGCTCATCCTTGGCCGTGACCATGATGATCGGAACGTTCGAACGCTCGCGGATCTGCTTGAACACCCCCGTCCCGCTCAACCCCGGCAACATGAGGTCGAGGAGCACGACGTCGGCGCCAAGACGGGCGAAGGTCCTCACCCCGTCCGGACCGTTGGTCGCGAGCGCGACGCGAAAACCCTCTCGGGTCAGCAACACTCGGAGCGAATCGCGGTACGACTCCTCGTCCTCGATGACGAGGACCCTGGGGCCAGGAGGCGGCGTCACGCCCCCGCCCCCCTCTTCGCCATGGGCAGCCGAAGCGTGAAGGTGGACCCCACCCCAAGCCTCGACCACAGCGTCACCTCTCCATCGTGCTGGGCGGCGATGTGCTTGACAATGCTGAGCCCCAATCCCGTTCCTCCGGTTTCGCGCGAGCGCGCCGGGTCCGTGCGGTAGAAACGCTCGAATATCCGTTCGCGCTCCCCCGACGCGATGCCGATCCCGCGATCGATGACGGCGATCGACGCGGCGTCGCCCTCCGCCGAGAGAACCACCGTGACGGTCCCTCCCGCGTCGGAATAGGCCACCGCGTTGTCGACGAGGTTGCGGACCGCCATGACGAGGAGGTCCCGGTCGCCTAGCACCGACGGCTTGGCCTGGTACGAAGCCGACAACGCGATCCCCCGCGCCTTCGCTTGCGTCTGGGCGGCGTCGACGGCCTCTCCCACGACGTTCTTGAGGGCCACGTTTCGGCGGTCGAGCACATCGTCTACGCCCTGGATGCGCGAGATCTCGATGATCTCCTGAATGAGCTTGGACAATCGACGAGACTCCTTGCCGATCTTGGCGGAGAACTCGCGGACGGCTTTCGGATCGTCCGCAACCGCCTCAAGAGTCTCGGCCAGCAACACCAGAGCCCCAACGGGTGTCTTGAGTTCGTGAGAGACGTTGACGGCAAACTCCCGGCGGGTCATCTCCGCGACCCTCTGCTCCGTGCGGTCGTTCGCGAGCGCGAGCGCGACGTTCTCGTCGATGGGTGAGACCCGCACGTGAACCGTCGCGGATGTCCCCGCGATCCCACGCCGCACGGTCACGTCGGCCTCCTGGGGCTCACCACGAGACCAGGCCGACTCCGCGAGTTGGACCACCTCCGGGAGCAACACCCCATCGGGGCGAGCCAGACCGAGGGCGGTGGCGAGGGCGTTGCTCGCGACGGCCCTTCCCTCCCGGTCGATGACGATCGCCCCGGACTGCAGCACTGCCATGAGTTGCCGCGTGCGATGGGGGACCAGGGTGCGGGACTCCGTCGCCTTTCCGCGGCGATGCCGGCCGGTAAAGACCGCCGCGATCACACCGGCGGCGCTAACCACCAGCGCGAGCGTCACCTCGATGGGCATGCGCCCACACTATCCGCAGGCGAAAGGGTTCACCCAATGTTCACCGCCCGGAAGCGCCAACACCCTCCACGGGCACTTCGAGGGTGCCAAACTAGGCGATAGAGCACGTCCCACGACCCAAAGGAGCACCCATGCGTACCCTCTTCACGGCGGAGATGTCGCTGTTGGCGGATGACCTCGTCGAGATGGCGGAGCACGTCAAGGTGGCGATTCACCGGGCGAACGAGGCGATGGAGAAGAAGAACCTCGACCTCGCCCAATCCGTCATCGCAGACGACGCCAAACTCGACGGCCTCGAGCATCGCGTCGACGAGCGGTGCATCCTCCTCATCGCGCAGCAGCAGCCCGTTGGGCTCGATCTGAGAACCCTCGTGACCTCCCTCCGCATCTCCGCGGGACTCGAGCGCATGGGGGACCTCGCGCAGCATGTCGCGGAAGCGGCGCGCCGCACCTACCCGGACTCTCCGATCCCCGCGTCGCATCGCGACATCTTCAAGAAGATGGCGCGGGCCGCGGATCACGCCTCCGAACTCATCGTCGACCTCATGAGGGAGCGCGACCTCAACGTCGCCGCTCAGATCGTGAGTGACGACGACACGCTCGACGAACTCCACGAGAAGGCGTACGCGCAACTGCTCGCCAAGGGCTACAAGGGAGACACGCAGGAAACCCTCAACGTGGCCCTCCTCGCCCGGTTCTACGAGCGATTCGGCGACCACGCCGTCAACGTGTCCCGTCGCGTTGTCTACCTCGTGACGGGTGACCTCGGCCTCGACCACTCC
>CAZMCU010000012.1:2674-16683 GCA_964564915.1 uncultured Demequinaceae bacterium
GCCTCGGGGTCGAGGTACTCGCCGCCCTTCGTGATGGGCTTGAAGTTCTCGTCGAGTTGGTACACGAGCGGAATTCCCGTGGGGATATTCAGGCCAACGATGGTGTCCTCGTCGACGTCGTCGAGGTACTTGACGAGGGCGCGAAGCGAGTTGCCGTGGGCGGCGATGAGCACGACCTTGCCGTCCTGGAGATCGGGGACGATGTCGCTCGTCCAGTAGGGAAGGGCGCGCGCGAGCACATCCTTGAGGCACTCGTTCTTGGGTACGGGCTCGCCAGCGTAACGGACGTCCCCGGCCTGCGAGTAGGGGCTGTCGTCCGCGATCGGGGGCGGCGGGACGTCGTACGAACGGCGCCAGAGCATGAACTGCTCCTCGCCGAACTGCTCCAGCGTCTCCTTCTTGTTCTTCCCCTGAAGGTCGCCATAGTGACGCTCGTTGAGCCGCCACGACCGCTTGACGGGGATCCAGTGGCGGTCGGCGGCGTCGAGGGCGAGGTTCGCGGTTGTGATCGCGCGACGCAGAACGGAGGTGTGGACGATGTCGGGAAGAAGACCCTTCTCCTTGAGAAGTTCGCCTCCCCGGATCGCCTCCGCGACGCCCTTCTCGCTGAGGGGCACGTCCACCCAACCGCAAAAGAGGTTCTTGGCATTCCATTCGCTCTCGCCATGGCGGAGCAACACAAGTGTGTACGTCATGCCTTCATCCTATGGAGGACCGGGCTTCGCGCGGGCGCCGAAGGTCCCACCCGATCGCTAGGCGGCGCAGACGCAGGCGGGACTCAGGACGCGCGTGTCGTGGTGAGGAAGCTCGACGGGAACCGCAGGGTCCTCACCCGGCTTGAGCGAAAGAACATCCGCAAGGTCGAAGACGCTCACGACGTGGGACTTCTCGTTGCCGACGACCAGACGCTCGCCCAGGGCGGCAAAGTACCGAGGCCAGGCACCCCCCGAGTCAAACGCTCCTCTGTAGACGGGCATCGCATCCACTCCGAGATCGAAGACGGAGATGACATCGGATCCCCGAACGGAAGCGAGGACGACATCGCCAACGACGGTGACGTGGGCGTCGTAGATCGTTTCGCCAGAACGGAGGGGGACAAGGGTCGTCGGACTCTCGTGCTCGACCGTCGCCGTCCCCGATCCAGCGTCCCACCGGAGCGTCTTGAGCGTGTGGTCGAGTTCGCAAACGACGTAGAGAAACTGACCGCGCACGGTGAAGTGACGAGGCCCCGATCCCGCGGCGAGACGTGCCGCAACGTCGTCGGCGCGTAGGGACCCATCCGGAGCGATACGGTATCGCCTCAATTCGTCCGTTCCGAGATCCGCGATGAGCAAGACAGAACCATCGGGGGAGTACCCCGCGAAGTGTGCGTGGGGGCCCTCTTGCCGACGGGGGACCGGCCCTCCCCCCGATCCGGCAAGTACCTGTGTCGGCCGCTGGACCGCGAGTCGCCCGTCGGCCGCGAGTGGAATGACGGCAAGTTCGCCGGTCGTGTAATGGGAGACGTAGAGCGTGAGGGTGTCCCGCGCCAGCAGGACGTGGCACGCCCCGCTCCCGCCACTGGGGATGCTATCGAGGACGACGGGGCTGATCGGATCCCCGATGTCAACGCACACCACAGTCGACCCGTCCTGCTCCGTGACCGCGTACAGAAGGGGAAGATCGGGATGAGACACGACCCACGACGGCGAGGGTAATTCGAGGGCAAGTTCGGCGGACGAGCCCCCTGGTGTCATGCGCCAGAGGCCCTCCCCGAGACCCGAGGGCGTTTCCATCCCGGCCTCAGGGAAGGTGCCCCACCACCAGTGTGGATCCATCGCGCCCCTCAGTTCGCGTCCGTTCGAGCGACAATCGCCACGTTCGCGGTTTACGGGTTGCGCGCCGCGTAGGCCTGACGGATGTCGGCGGGGATACGGCCCCGCTCGTTAACCGCGAAGCCATGGGATTTGGCCCACGCTCGGATCGCGGCGACCTCACCCGAGCCCCGAGACGAACGACCGGATCGCGACGCCCGGGTCCCGACCCTCCTCGCGTGGGCGACCCACGGCTCCATCGCCACGCGCAATTCGCTCGCACGGTGTGCCGCAAGGTCGATCTCGTACCGGACCCCGTCGAGCGAAAAACTCACGGTCTCGTCGGCTGGGCCTCCATCGACATCGTCAACGAGTATGACCTGAACCTTCTGGGCCATCGAAACTCCCTTGTTTGCTTGTCCCCAAGAATGTCATGCGGCGGGCTAGTCGTCGAGCGGCTTCACCAGCGGGAAGAGGATCGTCTCCCGGATTCCGAGTCCCGTCAACGCCATGAGGAGTCGATCGATCCCCATCCCCATGCCCCCCGCCGGGGGCATGGCGTACTCCATCGCCGTCAGGAAGTCCTCGTCGAGCCTCATCGCCTCGTCGTCGCCCGCGGCGGCGAGCAGCGCCTGGGCCTCGAACCGCTCGCGCTGGATGACGGGGTCGACGAGTTCGGAGTACGCGGTCGCGAGCTCGAATCCCCGAATGTAGAGATCCCACTTCTCCACGAGACCCGGAACCTCCCGGTGGTCGCGGGTCAACGGCGATGTCTCGACAGGGAAGTCCCGAACGAACGTCGGCGCGACGAGAGTGTGACCGACGTGGTGCTCCCACAGTTCCTCGACGAGCCTGCCATGGCTCGCGCGCTTGGGGTCGACGGGAATCTCGTCCGCCTCACAGCGAGCGAGAAGCCACGCCACCTCCGTCGCTGGCGTGACCTCTTCGCCGATCGCGTCGGAGAGCGAACCGTACAGGGTGATGTCCTCCCAGGTTCCCCCCAGCTCATACGTCGATTCGTCCGCGAGTTCGACCGTTGTCCCACCGAAGGCGTCCCGCGCGGCCGTTTGGACGAGGTCACGGGTAAGGGTCGCCATCGTGTTGTAGTCGCCGTACGCCTCGTACGCCTCGAGCATGGCGAACTCGGGAGAGTGAGACGAGTCCGCGCCCTCGTTGCGGAAGTTCCTGTTGATCTCGAAGACCTTTTCGATACCCCCGACGACGGCGCGCTTGAGAAAGAGCTCGGGAGCGATCCGAAGGTAGAGGTCGAGGTCGAAGGCGTTCATGTGGGTGACGAACGGCCGCGCCGTCGCGCCACCCGGCTGAGTCTGCAGCATGGGAGTCTCGACCTCAAGGTAACCCCGGGCGTGAAGCGTGTCGCGAAGGGATCGGACGACGCCCGACCGGCGCCGTGTCGTCTCGCGTGCGAGGGGCCTCGCGATGAGGTCGACGTGCCGCTGCCGCACCCGCGCCTCCTCCGAGAGGTCCTTGTGAAGGGTGGGAAGCGGACGGAGGGCCTTGGCCGCGAGACTCCACTCGCTCGCGAAGACCGATACCTCCCCACGTTTGGAGGCGATCACCTTGCCTTTCGCGAATAGGTGGTCGCCCAGGTCGACGTCCGCCTTGAAGCGCGCCAGCGACTCCTCCCCGACCCCGGCCTCGCTCAGCATCACCTGAAGCCGTCCCCCCATCCCGTCCTGAATAGCCGCGAAGACGAGCCGTCCGGTATCGCGCACAAAGACGACCCTCCCGGCAACACCGACGACGTCGTCCGTCTCCGCGCCTGGTTCGAGGTGGGAGTAGGCGGCTTTGACCTCGGCGATCTCGTGCGTTCGCGCGACCCCGACCGGGTAGGGCTCACCACCGGAGGCGAGGATGCGATCGCGCTTCTCGCGCCGCACGCGAATCTGCTCGGGAACGTCGGGGGTATCGGTCACGCCCCCAGGCTACCGGGGTCACGGCCCAGCGGTCGCGGGGAGGGGAGGCGGCGCGTCTAGTGAAGGTCGAGGGCGAGGTCGAGACTGGGAGAGGAGTGGGTGAGGGCCCCGACCGACATGTAGTCCACACCGATCTCCGCGACCACCCTCGCGCGTTCCAGAGTCAGGCCCCCGGTCGCCTCGATCTCCACCTTTCCCATCTCGCCTTCGACTCCGCGCACGTACTCGACGACTTCCCGCATCGCGGAGTCCGGCATGTTGTCGAGCATCAGGAATCGCGCACCCGCCTCCAACGCTTCCCTTGCCTCGGACATCCGTTCGACCTCCACCTGGATGCCAACATCGGGGAACGCCTCCCGAACCGCCGCGATCGCGGCCGCGACTCCCCCCACGGCCAAGATGTGGTTGTCCTTGATGAGGGCGACATCGTAGAGGCCCATTCTCTTGTTCACGCCTCCCCCGCACCGAACGGCGTACTTCTCCAACTCGCGCAACGTCGGCATGGTCTTTCGCGTATCGAGGACTCGGGTTCCGGTCCCCTCCAGGGCATCCGCCCACATGCGGGTGTGCGTTGCGATGCCGGAGGCGTGGCTCATGAGGTTGAGGATGGTCCGCTCGGCTGTGAGAACCACGTGACCGGACCCGGCGATTTCCGCGATGACGTCTCCTGGCGCCAAACGGTCACCATCGGCCATGAGGGGCGTTACCCACGGCGTCTCCAGTCCCCACCTCGCCGCGACGTGCGACAGAACCTCGGCGACCACCGGCAATCCAGCGAGGACACCAGCCTTGCGGGCGACGATTTCCCCGGTTACCACGGCTGCGCGATCGATGATCGCCTGAGTCGTCACGTCTCGACCCGGATCGCCGCCCAGATCCTCCGTCAGGGAGCGCGACACCAATTCGCCGAGCCACGCGGCGTCGAGGGGTTCCTCTTGAGGGAGCGATTCCGGCATCGTCACGCTGCAATTGTCGTCGTTCGCGGGGATTCCGCAACTCGGGACCATTCTCCCTCCCCCCTTGGTGGGCGTATCCTGGCCCGACACGATGAGGCCAAACCCCTCGACAAGGAGCCTCCACGATGACCGACGTTCACCTTCCCAACGATGACCTTGAACCCGTCATCAATCGGCTCAAGCGTGCGAGGGGCCAACTCGACGGGGTTGTCAGGATGCTGGAGGAGGACCGTGACTGCGGGGACATCATCACGCAACTCGCCGCTGTCTCCAAGGCCCTCGATCGGGCCGGATTCGCGATCATCGCCGTGGGACTCGATCAGTGCCTCCGCGAGGGCGAAACCAGCAAAGCCGCGCGCGCCCGGCTGGAAAAGCTCTTCCTCTCGCTCGCCTAGGACGTGGCGAAGTCGATTCCAACGGGGTTGACCCTCAAGTGGTTCTCCTCGTCGAACGTCACCGCGAGCCTCTCCTTCCACACGGCGTCGTTCGTCACGGGGAAGTCGCGACGGAAATGGCCGCCCCTACTCTCCTCCCGAATTCTGGCCGCGGCGATGATTCCCGCGGCGGTCTGAGCAACGTTCGTCGTCTCCCACTCCGCCGTCTGGGGGGTCACCGTTACGTTGGCCGCGGCGAATCGACCGGGACGCCGAATATCCCGTAACTCTTCCCACGCCGCCTCCAGACCGTCGCGCTCCCTGACGGGACCCACACCCTCGTACGCGAGTTTCTGGATTCGACCACGATCGGTCGCGGGAAGCAGGCCCTGCGTTCCGTCACGTCGAACCGGCTCTCCTTCGGTCAGGTCTCCCTCCACGATCCGCGACGCGACGTCCTTGGCTGCACGCGAAGCGAAGACCAGGCCCTCGAGCAGCGAGTTCGAGGCGAGTCGGTTCGCCCCGTGCACACCGGTGCACGCCGCCTCTCCCGCCGCGTAGAGACCCTTGAGCGTGGACCTCCCGTAGAGGTCGGTGAACACCCCCCCGGAGTGAAAGTGCTGGGCTGGGGCGACGGGAATGAGGTCGACGGCCATGTCGAGCCCATGCTCGGCAAGGGCCTCCTGGATGGTCGGGAAGCGGTGGGCGATCCTCTCCGCCCCGAGGTGCCGGGCGTCGAGGAAGACGTTCTCCACGCCGGTTGCCACGATTTGATCGACGATCGCATGGGTGACGACATCGCGGGGGGCAAGTTCCGCCATCGGGTGCACGTCGGGCATGAAGCGTTTCCCGTCCGCGTTGAGCAGGAGCGCACCTTCGCCCCTGACGGCTTCGGAAATGAGGGGCAACTGCCCGATCATCCCCGAGCCCAGCCAAAGGACGGTCGGATGGAACTGGACGAACTCCAGGTCGGCGACGGCGGCTCCAGCCCTCAAGGCCATGGCGATCCCGTCTCCCGTCGCGCTCACGGGGTTGGTCGAGGAACGATACACCTGACCGATGCCGCCCGTCGCGACGATGACGGCCTTGGCCGTAGCCGCACCGATCCCGTCCCGTGTCCCCTCTCCGATGACGTGAAGCGTGACGCCGCACACCGGACCCGGCCACCCCTTGTCCACCGGAGCCGAGGTCAACAGGTCGACGACGAGCGCGTGCTCGATCACTTCGATACCGGGGTCGTTGCGGATCGCCTCAAGTTGCGCCACCAGGGCACGCGACACCTCCGCACCGGTGGCGTCCCCTCCGGCGTGGATGATGCGGTCGGCGTGATGTCCTCCCTCGCGACCGAGGGAGATCTTCCCGTCCTCCATGTGGTCGAACCGCGCGCCCCGCGCCATCAGCTCGCCCACCCGCTCGGGGCCCTCCCTCACCAGCACCTCGACCGCGGGGACACTACACAGCCCGCCCCCCGCGATGAGCGTGTCCGCCATGTGCGCCTCGGGGGTGTCCTCGGGGTCCAAGGCGGCCGCGATGCCCCCCTGAGCCCAAACCGTCGAGCCCGAGGACAGAACCCCCTTCGTCACCACAAGGACCCGATCGACCTTGGTGCGAAGTTCGAGGGCGGCCGTTAGGCCGGCGACCCCCGAACCCACCACGATGACGTCTGCTTGGGTTACCCAGCCGGGTTCGGGGGCAACCAGCGTGCGCGCGAAACTCATTCCCGGTACGCCGGCCAGCCCGAGGAACGAAAATCGGCGAGCCTTCGGCCCGAGGGTTCGAGCTCGCTGCCTTCCGGCACCTCACCCGGTTCGTGCCCCACCTGGGCGATCCGGTTCTGGGCGTCGACGAACACGACGGAGGGCTCGTAGCGTCGGGCCTCCTCGTCGCTCAGGTAGCCGTACCCGATGACGATGATGATGTCGCCGGGGTGGACGTGGTGCGCGGCCGCGCCGTTGATGCACACCTGACCGGTATCGCCATTTCCCGGGATGGCGTAGGTCGTCAAGCGGGCGCCGTTGGTCACGTCGAGGACGTCGACGCGCTGACCGGGGATCAGGTCCGCGGCTTCCATGAGGGCGGCGTCGATGGTGATCGATCCGACGTAGTGGAGATCGGCTTGGGTCACGGTTGCTCGATGGATCTTCGAGATCATCATGGGCCGCATGAGGGACTCAAACGTCACGACCGGTCTCCTCCAATCGAAGCTGGAACGTTGTCGATCAAGCGCGTGGAGCCCACCCGGGCAGCGACGGCGATCACAACATCTCCACGGTAGTCGCTCCTGACGGCCTCGGCGGACGTCGGGTCGAGTACCGCGAGGTAGTCGAGGACCACCCCCTCCGCACTGGCGAGAATGGCGTAGCCCGCCGCAAGGATGCCATCCAGGGAGTCCCCCGCTTCCGCTCGTGCCGCACAGGCCCTGAGGGCGCCACTGAGCGACAGCGCCCGCTCCCGCTCGCGGGGGCTGAGGAACCGATTCCGACTCGAGAGGGCGAGTCCGTCCGGGTCCCTCACCGTCGGCACCGCGACAATCTCGACGGGGAGGTTCAGGTCGCGAACCATCGCGCGGACGGCGATGAGTTGTTGTGCGTCCTTCTGTCCGAAGAGCGCGACATCGGGGCGGGTGAGGTTCAGTAACTTGAGGACGACCGTGAGCACCCCATCGAAGTGACCGGGACGATGCGCCCCCTCGAAGATCTCTCCGATCCGTCCCGCGGAGACCGTCACGATCGGCTCACCTCCGGGGTACACGTCCTCGACCTCGGGGGCGAATACCGCTTCGACGGGTTCCGTTGCGAGCAGGGCGCAATCCGCCTCGAGCGCCCTGGGGTAGCGCTCCAGATCGCGGGGATCCGTGAACTGGAGGGGATTGACAAAGATCGTCACGACGACACGCTCCGCGACTTCGTGAGCCTGCTTCACCAGTGCGAGGTGCCCGGCGTGCAGGGCCCCCATGGTCATGACGACGGCACGACGCCCCTCCGGGACGGCGGAGTTCAACTCGGCCGCGGTTCGAACGACACGCATTAGGGAGCCCCCAGCAGGTCCATGACACCAGCGTAGGCCGCCTCCGATAGTCGACCAGCCTTGCGAGCGAGGCTCGCGGTAGCGCGCGCCAGGGCCACGTAGGTCTCGCGAACCTGGGGATGGGGCTGGAGGGCGGCAAGGTGGGCGGCGAGCGTGCCAACGTCGCCCCTCACGACCGGCCCCGTCAGGGATGCGAGGTCACCGGGAACCTCGGGGAGAACCCCCTCGATCGACGCCCGGACCAGGGGGCCGAGAAGCCTCCCCGGGTCCTCGATTCCCGCGTCCGCAAGGAGCAGCATCGCTTGGGCCACGGTCGTGACCACGTGGTTCGCGCCATGCACGAGAGCCGCATGGTAAAGGGGGCGGGCGTCCTCCGCGAGGATCACCGCCTCACCACCGAACTCGACGACGAGCGCCTGCGCGATGGGCACATACGTGGGCCGAGCCGTGATCGCGAAGACCGCCTCCCGCATCCGCACCAGGTCGAGGGACGTACCGGTGAACGTGAGGGCGGGGTGGATCGCGAGGCACGCGACTCCCACTTCTTCCGCGGGCGCCATGACCGCAAGCCCCTGCCTCCCCGACGCGTGCACGGCGATCTGACCGCGCCTCCACGCGCCGACCGCTCCCAGACCCGAAACCAGGGGGGCGAGCGCATCGTCCGGGACCGTGAGCACCACGAGATCGGCTGCGCGTACCACCTCCTCCGGCTCCATTCGAGGAACCCCCGGCAGCAACGTTTCGATGCGCGAGACGCTCGTCTCGGAGACGCCAGACGCCGCGACGACGTGGTGCCCCGCGCCCGCGAGCGCGGCCCCCCAGACGGCACCGACCCGTCCGGCACCGACGATGCCAACGTCGAGCCTCCCGGGCTTCACCCCGTAACCGCCGCCATCCATTGCTCGGGGGTCTGACGCGCCCGTCCTTCGCGCGCCCGACGAGCTTGATCCTCGATGAGGGCGATCGCGTCCTCGAGGGCGAGGTGAGCCGCCACGGGCCGAATGACCCCCCTCGTGGAGTGAACCTCGATCGTGGCGAGGCCCAGGAGCCTCTGAAGGGGTCCCTGGCGGATCGCGAGGGATTGGGTCCTCTCGTGGGGAATGACGTAGAACTCCCTCAGGAGCCAACCCTTGCGAATGAGGAGGGCCCGATCCGTCGCCTTGACGCCACGACGCCACCATTGGAGGGGATCGAAGATCCATGACCGGGTGGGGCTCGCCGTGAAACCGTTCTCCGCCCGGGACCCCACCATGGCCGTCGCGATGGTTCCGGCGGGGTCGGGATCCCCCAAATCGGGGAGGACGAGCCACACGGCGTCGAGGGCGTCCTGGCGCGTTCCCACGGGGAGAAGCGTCGAGACGGTCTCTTGCTTCTGCTCGTGGTACCCGGCGACGTTGAGGCTCACCTTCCACCAGTCGAACCCCCTCCACAGGAGTGACTGCTTGACGACGAGCGCCTGCACGCGGCCGGGGGGCACCGTCTGCCGCCGGGTATCGAGTAACCCGTGGGAGAGGCGAATCCCGTCCGCGGCGATGCCCGCGGAGAAGTTCGCGTTGTTGTTGAGTTGGGCCCACAGCACCGTGCCGAGACTGATTACCCAGACGATCATCGCCGTCACGCCCCCTCCGGTCGACCCGAAGTCCTGGGAGCTCGTCGCTTCGTCCCCGATTGCGCCCACGATCATCCAGGTCACGGCCGCGACGATCAGCAGCGCGATGGCGCTCCACGACACGAGGATCGATCCGACGAGCCGCCCCCCGGGCACGCGATACAGCACGCGCTCCGACGCCGCCACGACGGGAACCCTCGGGGGGACAGCAACGGGGGACGCGGCGTTGGCAGTCGGGGAGGGTGTGGCTCCCACCGGCACCGGGACCGCGACGGCGCCGCCGACCCCACCGGCCGCCCCGGGGTGCTCGCTGCGATAGCCAGCGGCGAGGGCGAGCACCTCGTTGCGAAGCGCATCGGCGTCCTCAAGCTTGAGGTACTTGATCGAGACGTTGGACTCCCGACCCCCGGCGACATCGATCTTCACGTCGGCGAAACCGAAAACCCTGGCGATGAACGGCTGGATGATGTCGACGGCTTGGAGACGGTCGAGCCTTGCTTGACGATGCTGGTGGAAGACGATCCCGTGCTTGTGATAGACGGCGTCGTCGCCGATGCGGTAGAGGTTGACCCTCCATTCGGCCGCGGCCCATCCAATCGCGATGGCTATCGCTCCACATGCGATGGCAAAGAGCACGAAACCCGGAAGGGTCCCCCCCTCCTCGGGGCGCTGGGTAACCTCGATGGCGTATACGGCCATGAGGGCGAAGACCGTCCGAATGACGTGGATGAATGGCGTGACGGGGTGGGTCCTGGTCCACTCCCGCGGGGCGACGGACGGGGTGGCGGTCACAGCCCCGCCAGCCGGGCCTCACCGCGAGTCGTCAGCCGATCGCGGAGCCGGGCGGCCTCCTCGGCGGGCACTCCGGCAATGTGAGCGTCGCTCCCAGGGGAAGCCGTGTGCAATTGGACCCTGGCGATCCCAAACGCACGGGCCAGGGGCCCGGAGGCAACATCGACAAACTGCATGCGCCCGTACGGAACGACCGTCACGCGACGAAAGATCCTGCCGCGACGAACCATCAGATCGTCCTCGCGCTCCACCCACGCGTGGGCGGAGACCTGACGAACGATGATCCATGAGATCCAGAGCGCGAGGACGAGGACGCCCGCGGGCAGGGCCCACCACGCGCCCCCGTTCAAGCCCAAGACGATGCCCGCAGCTAGCACGGGAAGGGCCACCGCCCACCAACAGATGAGGCGTGCGGTCGCCAACCGAGGAGAGACGCGAATCCAGGTCACACCGGGAGGGGAGTACCAAGTCATGGGCCTAGTCTTGCACCTTCCGCGATCCGGATCGTTCCACCGTTAGGCGGCCTCCGGTGACGATCCTGGGGCATCCCCATCGCCACCGGAGGTCGAGCACCACCGTTCGGCGATCCATCCCGCCGCGAGGAGCACGCCGGAAGCGGCGGCAGCGATGAGGGCCACGATCGCGAGGTGACGCCGAGGCGAATGCCCCCACTCCGCCGCGAGCGCGGCCGCGCACCCCCCGTACACACCGATGAGGGCAGCCCCGGTCAAGGCGGCGGCTTGGGCGAACATCGCGGTTTTCGCCGCTCGGAAGGGGTCCAGGCCGGGACGCTTCCCCGCACGGAACTGTCGAACCGTCCACCCCAGATAGAGGGCGGCCACGGCGGCGGCTAGGACGACCACCGGGACCGTCCACGGCACCGGTAGCGGCGACCATCCCGCATCCAGGACGAGGACGTTCACCCCCCAACTGAGAAACCCGAGCCCAACCGCAACCGCGGAGATGCGTTGCCAGGTGAGGCGAGCCATCTAGGCCCCGGCGGGAGGCGTCCCGGGAGGAGTGGTGCGCGCGACGATGACCGCGGCCGGATCCCAGGGATTGCGCATGACCTGAAGTCCGGCAGCGTCCGCAGCGGCCGCGGCGAGATCGGCGACGGCACCACCGGGCGCGGAAGCGGAGGCGGGCAGTTTCGCCTGGGGTTCGATTGCCGCCCACGGCGCCAACACGAAGGCGCGCTCGTGGGCTCGCGGGTGCGGAAGCACGAGGTCGTCCGTCACCCCGGTCACGTCGCCATAGACGACGAGGTCGATGTCGAGCGTGCGCGGCCCATCGCGCACCTCCCGCTCGCGCCCATGAATCATCTCGATCCCCTGACACACGTGGAGAAGCGCTCGTGCGGCCAGGGTCGTCTCGGCCCGCACCACCGCGTTGAGAAAGTCGGGTTGGTCCGGGCCACCGACGGGTTTGGTCGCCACCAACGGGGACACCGCGAGCGTACGAATCCCCTCGACCCTGCCCAGGTCCTCGACCGCGCGCGCCAGGGTGTACTCGACGTCGCCCAAGTTCCCACCAATCGCGAGGAGCACGGGCACGGGCTTGGCCGGTCGTTCATCGAGGTGGTCTCTCGGGGGAGGCACAGCCTCCGGTGAACGCGGGTCGTCCGCGAGTCCGGCAGCCGAGCCGATGCGCTTGTCCACCCAGAGGTTCCGACCGGACAGGTCCCTCCTGATCGCGACGTAGATGTCGCCGAACGGTGTGGAGATCGAGGCTCGGGGCTTGTGGATGATGACATCGACCGCGAACGCCTCTGTTGCCTCGAGAATCCCCACGGCGATTCGTTCGGCAAGGGTCTCGATGAGGTCGCAGGTTTCGCCGCTCACCTTCGATGCCGCGACCTCGGCCATCACTCCGTAATCGACGGTCTGTGCGAGGGCGTCCTCGCGCGCGGCGACACGGGTATCGACGTGCACGACCACGTCGACGACGAAGGCCTGGGAGGTGGCTCGTTCGGTCGCCGAGACCCCGTGCTTGCCCTCGGCCTTGATCCCCTCGACGACAATCTGGTCGAGTTGCACGCCATGACGGTGATACGGCTCCACGAGAACGCTCATGTGCTCATCCTTCCCTCTCGCGAGCAGCCTGCCAAGCCGCCGCGACGTGAACTGCGTCTCTTGCCGCCCTCGCATCGTGAACCCGCACCGCCCACGCGCCGCTGACGGCGGCGAGCGCCGTCACCGCCGTCGTTGCGTGTTCGCGGGACGCGGGACCCTCGTCGTCGGGAATCACCGCGCCCAGGAACCTCTTGCGAGAGGCACCGACGAGCACCCGATGCCCCAGTCCCTGGAAGCATTCGAGGCACGCAAGAAGGGGCCAGTTGTTCTCCGCGACCTTCGAGAATCCGAGGCCGGGATCGAGGATGATGCGTTCCGCGTCGACGCCGGCCGCGACCAGCGCTTCGACCCTCGCCTCCAGTTCGTCCCTTACCTCGGCGACCACGTCGTCGTACTGGTCGAGGTCGTCCATGTCGGTGGAGTGGGCGCGCCAGTGCATCGCGACGAAGTCGACGTCGGTGGAAGCAACGAAGGCCGCCATCGCGGGGTCGGCAAGACCCCCGGAGACGTCGTTGACGATCGAGGCGCCGACATCGACGGCCGCGGCCGCCGTCGCGGCGCGCATGGTATCGACGGAAACCGTCACCCCCTCCTGAACGAGGGCCATCACCACGGGGCGAATCCGCCCCAACTCGACCGAAGGGTCAACGCGCTCCGCGCCCGGCCGCGTGGATTCTCCCCCGACGTCGACGATGTCGGCGCCCTCGTCCCGCAACTCCAAGCCGCGGGCGATCGCGACATCCGTGTCCATCCACCTGCCGCCGTCGGAGAACGAATCGGGCGTGACGTTCAGAATGCCCATCACGAGGCACCTCGTTGTGCCCACCTCTCCTCCTCACCGAATCGGGTACTAGGAATGGGTTACTAGCCGACGATGAGACTCATGGCCTCCGCGCGCGTCGCCGGATCGCGCATCATCCCTCGAACGGCGGACGTCACCGTTCGCGCTCCTGGCTTCCGCACACCACGCATCGACATGCACAGGTGTTCGCACTCGACCACGACGATGACGCCACGCGCTCCAATCGCATCGATGATCGCATCCGCGATTTCGGTGGCGAGCCGCTCTTGAACCTGAGGGCGTCGGGCGTAGATGTCGACGAGACGCGCAACCTTGGAGAGCCCCGTGATCCGTCCGTTCTCCCCCGGAATGTAGGCGACGTGAGCAACGCCGTAGAACGGAAGAAGGTGGTGCTCGCACATGGAGTACACCTCGATGTCCTTGACGAGGATCATCTCGTGATGGCCGAGTTCGAAGACCGTGGAGAGCACCTCAACCGGATCCTGCGCGATCCCAGAGAACAACTCCTCGTACGAACGCGCGACCCTCGCTGGCGTGTCCCGGAGGCCATCGCGGTCGGGATCCTCCCCGATGGCGAATAGGATCTCCCGGACCGCTTTCTCGATCCGCGGCTTGTCAACGCCGGGCTGGTCAACGCCGGGCTGGTC
>CAZMCU010000012.1:16783-36902 GCA_964564915.1 uncultured Demequinaceae bacterium
CCGCTTTCTCGATCCGCGGCTTGTCAACGCCGGGCTGGTCAACGCCGGGCTGGTCAACGCCACGCTGGTCGATACTCCGCTTGTTGGAATCGCTCATGCCTTCGCCTCCGGCTTCTTCCCGAACCGCGACACCGTCGTGGGTAGCGGCGTTCCCTTGGCGAGGAATCCGGATGTCCAGGGCTTACGTTCCGGAAGCTTCCTGATCTTGGCAAAGATCTCGTCGAGTTGCTCCTGCAGGAGGGTCTCCTTCTCGAGGAGTTCTGCCGCGAGCGTGTCGAGAACCTTGCGGTTCCGCGTGAGCGCGGCGCTCGCCTCGCGCATCGCGCCGTCCATGAGGGCCTTGACCTCGGCGTCGATCTTGGCCGCAACCTCCTCGGAGAAGTCCCGATTGTGCCCCACGTCCCTGCCGAGGAATACCTCGCCCGAACCGCTCGACATCCGGACCGACCCCAGCGCGGCGCTCATCCCGAACTCCGTAACCATCTGCCGAGCGGTTTCCGTCGCCGAAGAGATGTCGTTCGACGCGCCCGTCGACGGGTCGCCGAAGACGAGTTCCTCCGCCATGCGTCCGCCCATGGAATACGCCAGCGCGTCGAGAAGTTGGTTGCGGCTCTTGGAGTAACGGTCCTCGACCGGCATGACCATCGTGTACCCCAGGGCACGACCCCTCGGCAGGATCGTCACCTTGGTGACGGGATCGGTGTGGTGAAGCGAGGCGGCGACGATGGCGTGGCCGCCCTCGTGGTAGGCGGTCACCTTCTTGTCGTGATCGTCCATGACGCGGGTGCGCTTCTGGGGGCCGGCGATGACCCGGTCGATCGCCTCGTCGATAGCGGGGGTGTCGACGAGGCTCATGTCGCGACGCGCCGTCAACAATGCGGCCTCGTTGAGGACGTTGGCAAGGTCGGCACCCGTGAAGCCTGGGGTACGACGCGCGACGGCCTTGAGGTCGACCTCCGGCGCGATCGGTTTCCCCTTGGCGTGCACCTCGAGGATCTTCTGACGTCCGACGAGGTCGGGCGCGTCGACGGGAACCTGCCGGTCGAAACGGCCCGGGCGCAGAAGCGCGGGGTCGAGGATGTCGGGGCGGTTCGTCGCCGCGATGAGGATGACGTTGGTGTTGAGGTCGAAGCCATCCATCTCGACGAGCATCTGGTTGAGGGTTTGCTCCCGTTCGTCGTGGCCACCACCGAGTCCCGCACCGCGGTGCCGCCCGACCGCGTCGATTTCGTCGACAAAGATGATCGCGGGAGAACTCTTCTTCGCCTGCTCGAAGAGGTCCCGGACCCTACTCGCGCCGACGCCCACGAACATCTCCACGAAGTCGGAACCGGAGATCGAGAAGAACGGCACCCCCGCCTCCCCCGCGACCGCGCGCGCCAGGAGCGTCTTCCCGGTTCCGGGCGGACCGTAGAGGAGCACGCCTTTGGGGATCTTGGCACCCACCGCCAAGAACTTTGCCGGGGTTTCGAGGAACTCCTCGATCTCCTTGAGCTCCTCGACCGCCTCGTCCACTCCCGCGACGTCCTCGAACTTCACCGTCGGGGTGTCGGGGGTGACGAGTTTGGCTCGTGAGCGGCCGAACTGCATGATCCGTCCGCCCCCACCTTGCAGGTTCGACATGAGAAGCCAGAACAACCCGATGAAGATGAGGAGGGGAATGAGGGTGCCGAGAATCGCCGACCACACGCTGCCATGCGGGACCTCAACGTTGTACCCGAGGGTAGGTTTCGCAGCCTCGATCGCGGTGATCACCGCTTCGCCTTGGGGCGCGAGGTAGAAGAACTGGATGCGCGTTCCCAGATCCTCCATCGGTTCGGTGAACGTCACCTCGACCCGTTGATCGCCGTCGATCACCTTCGCCTGCTCGACCTTGCCGGATCGCAACAACTCGAAACCCTTGGAGGTGTCCACTTGCGTCGCGGGAGCCGCACCGAGGCTTGCCACGACCCACAGGAATCCCGCCCCAATGAGCAGAAGGGGAACGAGGCGACGGAGCACGGTACGACGATTCATGGTGACAAGACTCTACGCTGCGAAGCGCGTCATTCCTGGTCGTCGCTGTAAGCGCGGGGCGAAAGAACCGCGAGATAGGGTAGGCCGCGGTATCGCTCCGCGTAGTCGAGGCCGAACCCCACGACAAAGTCATTGGGGATATCGATCCCGACATACTTCAGGGGAACGTTCACCACGGCGGCGTCCGATTTGCGGAATAGGGCCGCCACCTCGACCGAGAGCGCCCCCCTCGACCGGAGGTTTCCCAAGAGCCACGCGAGCGTTCGGCCGGAATCGACGATGTCCTCGACAACGAGGACGTGCTTCCCGTGGAGATCGGCGTCAAGGTCCTTGAGGATGCGCACGACCCCCGAGGACCGGGTTCCCGCGCCGTACGACGAGACGGCCATCCAGTCCATCTCGACCGCGAGGGGGAGCCGCCGAATGAGATCGGCGACGACGACGACGGCACCCTTGAGCACGCCGACGAGCAGAAGCGTCGAAGGGTCCGGGTAATCGCGGCGAATCTCGTTGGCTATCCTGTCGAGGGCGGCGGCAATCTCGTCCTCCGTTGCCGCGACCCCGTCGAGGTCCGCGGTCAGTTCCTGCTCGGTCACTCCGTGGGTCTCCTGAGCTCGTCGGGGCTGTGGACCACCAGCCTTCCATATTCGCGGGATGCCTCAAAACCTCCGGGTAGGGCGACGGACCCTTGCCCCCGATAGTTCGTCACGAGCTGATCCATCGCATTGACGTGCGCCGACGTGACCGGGCCCGCCCCTTGTCGCTCGGCGAGCATCTTGAGTATCCGACCGCGGATCGCCTCCGGAAGCGAGGCGAGCATGTCGACCGGCCATCCATCGGCGGACGCGGACGTGTGGAGCGCCGCACGGGCCTGACGCTCCAACTCGTCGGCGTCCGATTGGAGGAGAGCCGCGGAACGCGCGAGCCCGGGGATGACCCCCGGCCCCAGCACGTCGATGAGCGCGGGCATGACCTTTCCCCTGAGGGCCGACCGCTTGGGACCGCCATCCGGTTCGTTCGTCGGATCGAGCCATGGGCTCAGGTGAAGGGCGGCACACACCGCCTCGGTATCGTGCCTCCTCAACCCGAGGAAGGGACGAACGACGTTCCCCCGCCTCGCGGGCATCCCGGCGAGGGTTCGGGCTCCGGAACCCCTCGCGAGGGCGAGGAGCACCGATTCGGCTTGGTCGTCCATCGTGTGTCCCAGGAGGACATGCGGATTGATGCCTCCCTCCGCGATCACGCGCCGCTCGATCGCCGCGTATCGTGCGATGCGGGCTGCCGCCTCGGGGCCACCCTCCCGGCCCACGACCACCTTCTCGACATGGACGACGGACATTCCGGCGAGCCTGCACTGGTCGATCGCGCGAAGGGAGATGTTCCCGCTGTCCTTATGGATCCCGTGGTCCACCACGATCGCTCCCGCGACGAAGCCCTCCTTGTGGGCGACGAAGGCCGTCGCCGCGGTGAGGGCGAGAGAATCTGGCCCCCCGGAGCACGCCACCCACAGGCGTGTGCCCACCTCGAGGCCTTCAAGGGCCTCGCGAACGGCCGCACGCGCGATGGCCACGGCGGGGTGGGGTCCCGTCACGGAATCCTCCGACTCATGTCTCCATTATCCGCACCCGCAACCGGCAAGCGCCGCCACAAACTGGTCGATCGCCGCGCGCGGATTGGTCTGCCCCCAGGGCAAACCATCGGCGAGCACGGAAAACGCCAACCACCGTCCGTCGGCGGTGACGACCGTCCCGCTCAGGGCCGTGACTCCCGAAAGGCTTCCGGTCTTCGCCCGCACCACTCCCGCCGCCTCCGAACCGCCGTAGCGGTCATACAACGTGCCGCGGAGCGCCCCGACGGGGAACTGTTCCAAGAGGTCGTCCCAAGCGGGGTTGCGGGCGAGAAGGACGACGAGATCGGTGAGCGCCCGCGGGGGAATCTTGTTGGTGCTGGAGTAACCCGAACCGTCGGTCATGGTGATTCCCGTCGTGTCCAGGCCCATGGACCTCAGGCGAACGAGGGCTTCGCTCGTCCCCGCCTCCGTGCTTCCCGGGAGCCCGCTTTCTAGGGCGAGCACCTTGAGAAGAACCTCGGCGATCGTGTTGTCGGAGTACCACAGCATGTAGGAGAGGACATCCATAAGGGGGGCGGATTCGACGAACCCAATCTCGGTCTCCCCCGACGCCTCGACCCCGCGCGTGACCGTCCCCACGTCGAATCCGCGCTCGATGAGTCGATGGGCGAAGACGTCGGCGACGGCAAGGCTCGGATCGAGGTATCGCTCCGGTTCCACGTTCTCGTCGTCACTCCTGGTGCCGGGAACGATACCCACGTCGATGGCGAGTCCCGACGGTGGGGCGCAGTAGCCATGCGTCACCGCACTCCAGCCCCACCCCTCGGGGATCACGGGTCCTCCGAAGGCGTGGTCATCGACGACGATGTTGACCGTGGTCACCCCCGCCTCGCTGAGCGTCCCCACGATCTCGTCGGCAAGGTCCGCGAGGCCGGCGTATCCATTCGCGCTGGACCCGCTTCCCCCGTGCCCATAGTCGGCACTCAAGAGCATGTCCCCACCCGCGACGAGCGTGACTCGAGCCGTTCCCGACGCGTTCGCACCCTCCCACGTCACCGAGGTTCGGAGGCGAAGATCCGGACCAAGGGCGCCGAAGACCGCGGAGGCGGTGAGCATCTTGTCGTTCGAGGCTGGGATTCGGGGGGTGCTCGCCCGGACCGACGCCAAGACCTCTCCCGTGACGATATCCACCACCGATATCCCGGTCGAGGCCCGCATCCTTGAATCGTCGCGGAGCCGGTTGGCGAGGGCCTGAACAGCGGCGGCCGAGGGAAGGGGAGCATCGGACTCTAGGCTCGCGATGGGATCGGCGGGGATCGGAATCTCCGGGGAAACGGCGGCGGGAAAGGGTGCGGGAGGCTGGGCAACGGCGTCGTTCGTGATCCACCCTGGGGCGACGTCATAGGCGTCGGCAACGGCGTACCCCCCACAAGTCCCAAGGACGATGGCCATAGTCGTGAGTACGATGGACCTCTTCTTCACCATTAACCTCCTCTATGCGCCACACTAGTAACTAGAGGCCACCGACGAAGGACGGGCATGGAATTCGACGTCATTATCGAGATCCCCAAGGGGAGTCGAAACAAGTACGAGGTCGACCACAAGACCGGGAAGATCCGGCTCGACCGCATGCTGTTCACGTCGACCCGCTATCCGGACGACTACGGATTCATCGAGGACACCCTGGGGCAGGATGGTGACCCCCTCGACGCGCTCGTCTTGCTGGAGGAGCCGACGTTCCCCGGGTGCCTCATTCGGTGTCGCGCTCTGGGCATGTTCCGGATGCACGACGAGGCTGGGCCCGACGACAAGATTCTGGCCGTCCCCGTCGCCGATCAGCGGGCCGCATGGCGCCGTGAGATCAGCGACGTCAGCGACTACCACCTCATCGAGGTACGACATTTCTTCGAGGTCTACAAGGACATCGAGCCGGGCAAGTCCGTCGAGGGAGCAACCTGGGTTGGGCGAGCGGAAGCCGAAGCCGAGATCCTTGCCTCCTACGAGCGCGCGAAAAACGCCCCGCCCGAGGGTACCGAGCACTAAGGCTCTACGGGCGTCCCGCGAATGGCATGAGGTCACTGGCGGCCCACGAGTTGCGGTAGTCGCGGGTCTTGACGTAACCACCGGGTTTCGGTGCCTCGACGATCGTATTGTTCCCGATGTACATCGTCACGTGGTACACCCCGCTCGCCTGCCCGTTGCTCCCAAAGAAGATGAGGTCCCCTAAGCGAAGGGCCGGATACGGAACCTTCCCGACGTAGGCGTACTGCTGCCTGGACGTGCGCGGGATGTACACGCCCGCCGTTCTCCACGAGGTCGATGTGAGGCCGGAGCAGTCCCATGCGTGGGGGCCCGCTGCTCCCAGAATGTAGGGGTCGCCGATATGGGACATGGCGAAGAGCACCGCGATCTGCCCTTGTTCGGCCGTGCCGACCGACGTCCCACCGAAGGGGGTGGCGTTCGGATCCGTAGCCTCCTCCGGCGATAAGCCGTATTGCTGTGCGGCAAGGGCCGCCAATTGCGCACGGAGTTGAGCCTCTGCAGCGGCCCTCGCGGCCCGTTCGGCTGCTAGGCCCGCTTGGCGGTCCCTCTGCAGTTGAGCGGACGTGCGCTGCAATGCGGCAAGCCTGATCATGGCTTCGTTCCGCGCCACTTCCGCGTCCGCGTACGCCTGCTGGGCGTCCGCCTCTGCTTGCACCGCGGCATGGTAGGCGTCCTCCGCGGCTTGCTCCGCGACGATCGCGTCGTCGGCGGCTTCCTCGGCGTACCTGCGCATCGTCTGGGCAACCAGTTCGGCGGCTCGAACCTCCTCGACCACGACGGCGGCGTCATCCGACGCGCGGTTGATGGCCTCCGAGCGGGTGATGACGTCCTCGAACCCGTCCGCAGTCATGATCGCTTCGAACGACCCGAGGTTTCCTCCCTCGCGGTACGACGCCATCGCGATCACGGCGAGGTCCCCTCGGGCTTCCTCGAGTGCGCGTTCCGCTTCATCCGCACGGCTGTTCGCGGTGAACAACTGCCGCTGAGACTCGACGTTCTCCCACTGCCGGAGGGCGTATTCCTCCTCGGCTTGAGCCTCGGCGACATCGGCGATATGAAGGGCTTGCTCAAGTTGCACGATGGCGGCGTCCAGGTCGGCGACCGTCGCCTTCTGGTTCCTCACCGCGGCTTGAGCGGCCCTCACTTGAGACGCCCCGGGGTAGTCGGATCCGTGGGCCTGCGAGGCCGCAACCACCGTCCCGAGGCCGCTGAGCGTCAGCGTGGCGGCCACGATGAACACCACATGACGCCACGACATCAACAAGGGTCGGGCGACGGCAACCGCGCCGCCCCTGGGGGTCTGTCTCATATCGAATGCCACCTTCGTCATCGAACGGGGGCCAAGGACCCCGCCATGTCGTCGATGCACCGCTCCCCAGCCAGCAGCACCGTTCACTTCGATCGTACGTCGCCCAGCCCGAACACGGAACCTTTAGGGGTTGTGACCTGGGTCTCACACCGCCATGTTCCGAAATGCTGTTGGCCCCTGCTCCCGCAGTGGCCTAGGGTTGTCTCCGGCATGGATGACGACGAAATTGAATCCGACGCGTGGGCGGCCGACCCCGGCCCGGCCACCGATGTGCCCTTTCCTGCCTCGGCTGCCTGGCGCGAAGGCGACAACCCCGGTCGCAGGAAGTTTATCGACATCGGCGATCTTCCCCTTGAGGTCGATTCCTCCGGAATGCTCCCCAACGTGCGGCTCGCCTACGAAACGTGGGGGGAACTCAACGACGCCGGGGACAACGCGGTCTACCTTGCCCACGCCTTGACGGGGGACTCGCACGTGTCCGGGCCCGCGGGGGACGGGCACCACACGGGTGGTTGGTGGAACTCGATGGTCGGTCCGGGGAGGCCGATCGACACGGACCGATTCTTCGTGGTGTGTGCGAACGTCATCGGTGGTTGCCAGGGGTCCACGGGGCCATCCTCCGCGCACCCGAGCGACGGCAAGCCGTGGGGTTCGCGCTTTCCCTACCTCACGCTCCGAGACATGGTGAGCGCGGAGATCGCCCTCACCGAACACTTGGGAATATCGTCATGGCGGCTTGTCACGGGTCCCTCCCTGGGGGGGATGCGGGCCCTGGAGTGGGCGCTCATGGCACCGGATCGGGTCCGGGCGATCGCGCCCGTTGGCGCGACGGCCGCGTCCACCGCGGATCAGATCGCGTGGTCCTCCATTCAACTCGCCGCGATCCGCGCCGACCCCAAGTTCCGGGGCGGTGACTACTACGAGGCCGCCGATGGAGACGGTCCGCACGTCGGTATGGGAATCGCCAGGATGGTCGGGCACGCGACGTATCGGTCGGAGGGCGAACTCGCCTCGCGGTTCGGGCGCTCCTTCCAAGAAGGGGAGAACCCCCTCGGCGGTGGTGGGCGCTTCGCCATCCAGTCCTACCTTGAGCACCACGCCCGCAAGCTCGCCCGACGATTCGACGCCAACACCTACGTGATCTTAAGCCAGGCGATCCAATCCCACGACGCCGGACGCGGACGAGGTGGGCTCGAGAAGGCGCTCGCGTCGATCGCGGTGCCCGCGCTCGTGGTCGCGGTCGACTCCGACCGGCTCTACCCCGTGCACAACTCCGAGTTCCTTGACTCCCACCTTCCGGGCTCGAACGGGGTCAAGATCGTGCATTCCGACGTGGGCCACGATGGCTTCCTCGTCGAGTCGGCGCAACTCGACGCCCACATGGCGGAGTTCATCCGCTCGCTCGGCTAGCTACTCGCTCAACCCATCTGTCTTCTGGAGTCGCGACGCCAGCAGTTGAGCGAGGTGAAGGCCCGTCACCCCGGCGAGGTCGTCAGCCTGGGTGCGGCACGAGAATCCGTCCGAGAGGTAGATCGAGCCCTCCGGGGCATCCTCGAGTTTGGGCAGCAGCGAGTTATTCGCGACGGCGACGGACACGTCGTAGTGATCCGACGTGGTGCCCCACATCCCGGCCATGCCGCAGCATCCGGACGCCTCGGTAACGGTGGCCCCCGTCGCAGCGAGGAGTTCCCGGTCCGCGCCGAACCCCATGACGGAGTAGTGGTGGCAGTGCGGTTGGACGACGGCTTGAACGTCGTCGAGGCGGGGTGGCGCCCAACCCTTGCGCGGCTTGACCGAGGTGCGCCCGGTGAGAACCTCGGCGAGCGTGAACACCCCGTGGGCAACGGCGTGGGCGCGGGGATCCTCGGGAAGGAGTTCGACGAGGTCGCTGCGCAGGGTCGCCGTGCACGACGGTTCGACCCCGACGATCGGGATGCCGTTGACCGCGAACGGGCCAAGGACCTTGAGGAGGTCGCGCATCCTCTTGCGCGCGCCCTCGAGTTGCCCCGTCGAGATCCACGTAACACCGCAACACGCCTGGGCGCCCGCGATGATGACCTCGATCCCCGCGTCCTCGAGCACCGTGAGGATCGCCTCGGGGATCTCCGGGCTGATGCCGTCGTTGAACGAGTCGGTCCAGAGCAACACGCGGTTGGGCGCTGCGGCCGAGCTCGTGGCGCGGTGGGCGCGGGCGACGGCACTGCGACGGAAGGGGACGGCGAATCGGGGCATGTGGCGCCTCGTGTCCAGGCCCGCGATCTTCACGACGATGCGTTCGATCCAGCGTGGCTTGAGGAGCGCGTTGATGGGCCGAGGGGCGAGACCGGTGATCTTGAGCCACCGGGGCAACCACCCGAGCGAGTAGTGCATGATCGGGCGGATGCGGTGGCGGTACTTGCGGTACAGCACCTCGGACTTGTACGCCGCCATGTTGACGGCCGAGGGGCAATCCGCGGAGCACGCCTTGCAGCTGAGGCATAGATCGAGAGACTCGAGTACTTCGGGCGCCGTCAGACCGTGGATGAGGGAGCCGTTGATGGCGTCCTGAAGCACCCGAGCCCGGCCGCGGGTGGCGTCCTTCTCGTCCTTCGTCGCCTCGTAACTGGGGCACATGAATCCCGTGCCCTGATCGATGCTGTCCGCGCGGCATTTCCCCACACCCGTGCACCGATGCACCGCCTCGGAGATGTCTCCGTGGTCATCCTCGAAGGCGAAACCCTTCAGCCGCTTGACGACGGGGGCGTGGGGGCGGCGAAGGTCGACATCGATGGGCCGGGGGTCGACGATCACACCGGGGTTGAGGTGGTTGGCGGGGTCGAATAGGCCCTTGATCTCGGCGAAGGCTTGGATCGCGGCTGGCGAGTACTGCCGGGACAGAAGTTCGCTCCTGGCACGGCCATCGCCGTGTTCGCCGGTGATGGTGCCCTCGTGCTTGACGGCGAGATCCGCGGCGACTTCCATGAAGTCTCGGAAGGCGGGGACGTTATCCCGAAGCGGGAAGTCCAGGCGCATGTGCACGCAGCCTTCGCCGAAGTGCCCGTACTTCTGCCCGGATATCCCGTGGCTCGTGAGGAGCTGGTCGAGTTCCCTGAGGTAGGGGCCGAGGTTGCGCGGGGGAATCGCGGCGTCCTCCCAACCCGGCCATGCCTCGACGTTCTTCTCCGTGCGTCCGGCCAGGCCCGCCCCGTCGGCGCGGATCGCCCACAGCCGGGTCGCCTCCTTGGTGTCGGGAACGATCCGGTGGGCCAACGCACCGGAGACCTTGACGATCCCCCGCATGGCCTCGGCGGCTTCCTCCGCCGTGTCGCCACCGGTCTCGACGAACAGGAAGCTGGCGCCAGCAGGAAGCTCGGGGATGGAGACCGAACTCTTGACGACCCGGATCCTATCGACCAATGAGGAGTCAAAGCCTTCGATCGCTTGAGGGTGGAACTTGAGCATGGGAACGACTGCATCCGCCGCGCTCGCCATGTCGTCATAGCCGAAGGCCCCCATGAGGAGGTGCCGGGGGGGCTTGACGAGGCGGACCTCCGCCTCGACGATCGTCGCGAGCGTGCCCTCCGTTCCACCGAGGAAACGTCCCAGGTGGTGCCCATTCTCGGGCAGCAGATGCTCAAGCGAGTATCCGGCCACCTGTCGCGACATCTTCCCGAACTCGCCGCGAATGAGGGCGAGGTGGGCCGTGACCCATTCCTCAAGCCCGGGGACGACGGAGAGGTCGTCCGCCGCGACAAACCGATTGCCCTTTCCGTCGACGACATCGAGCGAGAGGACGTTGTCGGCGGCCTTGCCGTAGACGAGCGCGCGGGGGCCGCAGGCGTTGTTCGCGATTGTTCCCCCGAAGCAGGCGCGGGTGATGGTCGACGGGTCCGGGCCGAACCGGAGCCCATGCTTGCCCGCCTCCCTTTGCACCTGGGCGAGGACGGTCCCGGGCTGGACGCGCGCCGAACGTTCCTTGGGATCGATCGAGAGGATGGCGGTCATGTGCCGCGACGTGTCGAGCACGATGCCCGGTCCGATCGAGTTCCCCGCGATCGAGGTTCCTCCCCCGCGCATCGTCACCGGCGCACCGAGGTCTCGGGCGACGCCGAGGGCGGCGACGAGGTCGTCGGCGTCCTGGGGGAAGGCGACCACCTCGGGCACGACGCGGTAGTTGGAGGCGTCGGTCGAGTACTCCGCGCGGCGCCTCGAGGACGTGTCTACCTCGCCACGGATCGCGGTGCGGAGGGCGCTGGCCCATTCCTGTGCGGTGCGTGCGGCGGGGGTCATGCGCACATTGTTCCAGAGCAGGGAACGCGCGCCCGTGACGGAGTACCTAGGCGAAATCGGCGGTCATCCGGTCGGCGGTGATACGGGTGGCTCCAACGTTGCGACCGAGTACCACTAGGCGGCGACGTGGTAGCGCCGTCGTGCACCGATACGCGGGGTGCGCGTGGGGTCGATCGATGGCGGGGGGATGAAGCGCACGTCGTGGTCGAGTACGTCGATGTCCCAGCCATCGCGGTGGATTCGGTGGTGGCAGCGAGAGCACAGGAGAACCGCGTTGGACATGTTGGTGGGTCCATTGTCGCGGTCCCACCAGCGGATGTGGTGGGCTTCGCACCAGGAGGGCGGGGCATTGCACCACGCGCACCCGCCGTCGCGTTCCACGAGCGCTAATCGTTGGGCGGGGGTGAACAAGCGTCTGGATCTCCCCCAGTCGAGCACATCGGATTCGCCTCCGAGCACCGCGGGTATCACCTCGGCGTCAACGGCGGCTTGACGCAACGCGCCAACGCTCACCGGTTGAGGAGTGCCGTCGATCTCCCCGACCCCCACCCCGGTTGTCAGATCGGCAAGGGTCATGCGCACCACCACCGTGGTCTTCACCCCGGTGGTCACGTGATCGCAGTCGAGGGCGTGCCGACACAGATCCGTCAGCAGGTCGGCACGAATCTGCCATGGGGTCCTGGTGTCCGACTCGGGGTCATCGCGCCGTCGTTGCATGGCCCACCGCACCCCCGCATCCAAGACGGCGCGCACCGGAGCCGCCGCCAACGGGGTCAACCGTGCCTGGAGGGTGACCATCCCGTCCGCGTCGTCCCGAATGGTGAGCGTGCGGTTCTCGTGCTGACGTTCCTCGCGCTCCTCCCATGCACCCGGGTCCGCGAATGCTTGGGCTTGCCACACCAGTTTCCGGACCTGATGCAGGGCAAGCCCCTCAGCCTTGGTCAGGGCTTTGACGAACAAGTCCCGGGTCCGTTCCACGTCGGGCAGGCCAGCCAACGCCCCCGTGAAGAGGGCGGCCGAATCGACACTGAGCCGCCTTTCCCGCACCGCCGCCGCACAATCGCCCCGAAACTGCCCCAACGGCGTCAGCACGGCGTCGTCACCACGAGCGGCGGCATCGACGTCGGCGAGAAGACTCCCGGTCCCGATGAGCCGGTGCGCCTCGGCCACGCTGCCGCCCGTCGTTCGCGCTACCAGTTCCCCGGCGGATCGAAACCCCTGCCGAGTCGCGAGCCCCACACCAACGTCGGCGCCGTCGGACCTCCGGCCAATCTCCGAGGCCAGCTCGGCCAGCAACACATCCGCGTCACGCCGCACCCGGGCCACGTCAGCCGACAGCTGGAGCAACTCGTCACTGGGCAGCCCCGTCACCTCTACACCGTCGCGCGCGCACACGACCGAAGTCGCCTGCCGCAACGAGCCCGTGAAGAACGTCATGCCACCCATTCCATCACCCACCACTGACATGAACATCCCAATTACCCCGGTTTGTGCATACCCATTGCGCCACCCCAACCTGTGGACATCAGTCAGGCACGACGCTCGCGACCACCGTGCGTCGCACCGCTATGCGGGACTCAACTCTCGCTGACCCCTCCGACCGGGACCCCAACACCACCGGAGTCATGAACCCTGCAGTCCCTTGCTCTCCCCCGGAGCCATGGCTGGCCCGTAATCCTCAACTGCTTGACGTGCGTGCGCCTCAGTCCACTGGGGGCTCGTCTAGGGTTGCCCCGACGTCGCATTCCACCGGTTGCAGACGCAAGCGGCCCCCGGAGACCAAAGGTCACCAGGGGCCGCCGATGTCTCGCGCGAACCTAGGGAAGAGGGGCGTCCAGGAACGTTGGAGCGTAGAACACCTGAGTGTCGTCGTAGAGCCCGATGATCACGCCATCGAAGGAGGAACCCTCCGGCAGGTAGACGTAATCGAAGGAGTAGTAGTCCACGCCCGCAACGGCATCATCCGTATCGAACCATTTACCTGAGTAGAGCGATAGCGCGTCCAGGTCACACAACCCAGAGTCCTCTTGGTACGCCGCAGACGAGAGGTCATACTCAGGCGCGACCTCTCCGTTCACCACGTAATCGATCATCGGCCCGTACATGACCGGGTTAAGAGCGACAGAACTGGTCGTGAGCGAGTCCACCTGGAACTCGAAGTAGGTCACGTAGCACGTACCCGCATCCCCTTCGTAGTAGGGCGCAAACGCGTAGACCCCCACGGGGCTGCCAGAGATCACGTAGTCCTGTTCGTCAAAGACGTCCTCCTCCACGTAGGTGAACTCGTCACCCATCCGCGCTGGGTGGTCCTGTATGCCGCCGTCTCCAGGGGGGATCGGTCCGTCATCGCCAGGATTCACAGACGCGCCCCTTTTCGGTTGCCCCCGCCCCCCGCGCACGGCGCCCTCGGTTTCGGGGTCGAGGTTACCCGTCAACCCACGGCTCCAGGCGGGACCAGATCTTCTGGAACGACCGCACCGCCGTCAGTGCGTCCAGGCTCGACGGTGGGGCTTCTCCCTGAGCAACCGCTTCGAGTGCAGGCGGCAGATCCGCGTCGAACGCCACCTCGCCGACGAGTTCGAGCTCCAATTCTTGACACGCGGCCCGGATTCGCCCCGCCCCGGTTGCCGACAAGTCGGCCTTATTCAGCACGACCTTCACCGGGACCTGCAGTTGATGCGCGAGCCCGACCAGTCGGCGCAAGTCGTGCTCACCCGAGAGAGTCGGCTCCGTGACAGCCAGCACCCCGTTGGCGCCGGTGATCGATGCGATGGCTGGGCAGCCGATCCCCGGCGGGCCATCAATGACGATGAGATCGGTGCCACGCTCGTTCGCGATCCCTTCGGCACGTTCCCGAACGCTCGTCACGAGTTTGCCCGAGAGATCCTCCCCCGGCCGCAGCCGACCGAAAACGATCGGCCCGGTCGGGCCCTTTCCGACCAGAATCTCTCCCGCCCGGTGCGGGACGAAGCTGATCGCGTCCACCCGGCATGCCTGCGCACAAGCCCCGCAACTCTCGCACATCCACGGATCGATGACGGCGAAACCCTTGTCCGACAGGGACAACGCGCCGAAGCGGCACCGGTCGAGGCAGTCCCCGCAGCCCTCGCAGAAGTCCTCATCGACGACGGCCCTTGGATTTCCCGCGAACGACGAGCGGGTGACCACGTTCGCCCGCAGAGCGACAGGAAGGTTGGATGCCTCGACGTCACAGTCGGCAATGACCACCCGACGACGACGTGCCACGAGGCGAACCAGCACGGCCGAGAGGGTCGTCTTCCCGGTCCCCCCTTTCCCCGAAGCCACGACGAGCGTCCTCACGCCGGGACCCCCGAACCGATCGACGCCAGCTGCTCGCGTAGGGACTCCCACAGGTCCGAGAACCACTGGTGGCCGAGGCGATGCCCGTCGACCAGAAGCCCCCCATCCGCGTAACAGGCAGCAACCTCCCGATCGAAAGGAAACCGGGCAATGATCGGGACGCCCTCCGATTGGCAATACCCTGCGACGTCGACGACCCCGGTCCCGACTCGGTTGAGGACGACGGCCATGGGCAGTTTCAATTCCCTTCCGAGCTCGACCATCAACACCAGATCGTGCAGGCCGAACGAGGTCGGCTCGGTGACGAGCACCAGGAAATCGACGCCGTGAAGTGTCGCAACGGCCGAGCATGCCACCCCGGGCGGCGCGTCGAGGATCACCACGTCGGCGCCCTCGGTACCCGCCCGTTCTCGCGTTGCCCCGATGACCGTCGGCGCCTTCATTTGACCAACGTCGAGCTGCCCCATCACGAGCCCCAGGCCATCCTGAACCACCCCGGCCCCGGTCTGACCGACCCGGACCTGGCGTTCCCCAAGCATCCCGGCTGGACAAACGTCAACGCATGCCCCGCAACTGTGGCACAGGTCGGGGAACACGACCGGCCCGCCCCCGAGCATGCGAATCGCCCCGAATCGACAGGTGTCGCGGCACACCGTGCATCCCTCCGGACAGGTGCCAGCGAGCACCTCGGGGATCGGTACCTCGACGACGCTCACGTCGGGATGAACATCGAAGAAGAGGTGATCGTTGGGGGCCTCCACGTCGCAATCCGCCAGCGTCATGCGCACCCCGGTGCGAGCGACGAACACGGCCAGGTTGGTGGCCACGAGGGTCTTACCCGTGCCGCCCTTGCCCGAAGCGATCGCGATCGTGATCGGCTTCATCCGCACCGCCCTATCCGAGGTCGAGGCGGGTCAACTCACCCCGGCTGAACGCGGTGACCGCCTCGCGTACGGTCAGTCCCGCTGCCGTGTACACCGGGATGGCGGCGCGCCGAAAGGCGTCGGCCGCCTTCGGCCCCACCTTCGTTACGATCGCGGCCTGCGCCCCGTGATGGGCCAGCAACTCGACCGCCCCGATGCCTGCCCCCTCTGCCCCTGCTCGGTTCTCGTCGTTGGAGATAACGACGGAGGCCATGGTTTCCAGATCGATCAACTGAAAGCACCCCGCGCGTCCGAAACGCTCGTGAACCCGGTCCGACAGGGCTGGCCCCTCGGCGCACACGGCGACGGACGTGAAAGTCGGGATCGCCCCACCGATGGGGCTGCTCGCCGTCATGCCTACAGTCCCGTTGTTCTTGTTCTCTCGACGGCACGAGCCGTCGCCTCGACCGCGGCCACCTTTGCGACGACAATCAGGGGTCCCTCGATGCTGACATTCATGGTCTCCCTCGGCGGTACATTGTTCGTCCTTCGGTACGGCCCCATCAGGATGGGTCATCGTAGTGCTCCTCGCTGATCGTCTTGCTTCGCTGGTCCGCCTACGTATGCGGCGGATCCTCTGATCCATCCGTTCGGTCGATCGCCCGTAGGATTCCGTCGAGTGCCATTCGCCGGGCGGCAAGCCGCTCGGCCCAGGCCCCCACTACCTCGCGCCCCTCATCGGTGATCCGGTACATGCGCCGTTGCGGACCGTGCTCGCCTTCCGTCCAGGTCGAGGCCACGAGCCCGTCGTCCTCCATCCGACGAAGAGCGCGATACAACCCGCCAGGGTCGACGACCAAGACGCCGCCGGTCAATTCCTCGACCGCCGTGCGCAGGTCATAGCCGTGAGACGTCGCGTTGGTGAGGGCGGCAAGGACCGCCGGTTCGAGCAGGCTGCCTCTCCCGCCCCCACCGCCTCGTCCATGGCCTCCCCCATAGCCTCCCCCTCGGCCACCGCCGCCTCGACCACGCCCGTACGGCATGCTATCCTCCACATCTAGATGTTTTAGACATCATGCCCCATTCCGAGGTTCGACGGCAAGGACCTTCGACCCTGATGCCGACTCCAAGCGAGAGGAACATCGATCAGGTGCGGACCTACCTCGACTGCTACGCGTGCTTCCTCCGACAGGCCCTGAGCGCTGCCCGCATGGTCACCGACGACGAGGACGCCCAGCAGGCCGTCGTAACCGAGACGCTGGCGCTTCTCCAGGCCTTCCCTCCCGGCACCACTCCGCCCGAGATCGCCTTTGCCGTGCATCGGTTGGTGCGAGAGCGGTTGGGCGACGGCGACCCGTATGCGATGGTCAAGGCGGAGAGCACGCGCGCGGCCCTAGCCTTGTACCCACGGCTGACGTCCCTCGTCGCCGAGAGCGAGGACCCTCTGGACGCGGCGATGCGGGTCAGCATCGCGGGCAACATCATCGATTTCGGCGTCAGCGACAACGTGCCGGACCTATGGGCGACAGTCGAGCGAGTCATGGCGGCCCCGCTCGCCATCGACGATCGTGCCCAACTCCGCTCCGCGCTCGCCGTCGCCGACCGTGTGCTGTACCTGGCCGACAACGCGGGCGAAACCGTGTTCGACCGGGTGCTCATCAACGAGCTCAAGGTGCCCGTGACCTATGCGGTCAAGGGCGGCCCCGTACTCAACGACGCGACCCGCCAAGACGCGCTCAATGCGGGACTCGACACATGCGCGACCATCGTCGACAACGGCTCCCGTGCGCCCGGCACCGTCCTCGACCTCTGCTCGGCGGAGTTCCGCACCATCTTCGACGGCGCTCCGCTCGTCATCGCCAAGGGGCAGGCTAACTACGAGACGCTGAGCGAAGCCGGACCGCGAGTGTTCTGCTTGTTGCAGGCCAAATGCCCGGTCATCGCGGACGACATGCCCGCACCCGTCGGCGGCGCCGTCGTCAAGCGGAGCATCGAGCAACACTACTCAACGGAGAAGGTCAATTGACGAGATCCCCAACGATGACCACCGCGAGCACCCACAGCAGCACGCCGATACCGCGCTTGAGGTGATCGGCCGAGATTCGGGTCTGCATGATGCGCGAACCCACGAACGAGCCGGTAGCCGCGAGGACCGCCATAACGCCGACGAACCACGGGTCGAGCCCGCCGATGGCGACATGGCCGAAGAACCCGGAGAGCGACGAAAAGACGACCGCCAGAGCCGTCGTCCCCACGGCAACCTTGGGTGCCAGTCCCATCCAGGTCAAGCCCGGCAAGATCACGTTCCCGCCGCCGACGCCGAGCAGCCCGCCGAGGAAACCTGCCGTCCCACCCACACCCGCCCCGACGGCGACCTCGGCCGATGCCGAACGCTCAGCCATCACGGCCCGTGGCCGATACAGGAGCATCATTGCGCCAGCGAACACCAGGAATCCGGCGAAGAGCGCCAAGAGCACCCTGCGATCAACATGCGTGCTCATCACCGCGCCGACGGGAGCGAGCACGACGGCCGTGGCGAGTACGGGGATCCCCGTGCGCCAGCGGACGAGTCCCGCACGCGCGTAGGAGATCGCCGCGGCGCCGAGGCTGACCGCGTTCAGCAGGAGCGCCGTCGACGCCGCTTCGTCGAGGGGTAGCCCGAGGTAGTAGAAGAGGGGCACGAAGATGAAGGCGGCGCCTAAGCCAGCCATCGCCATGACCCCCGAGCCGACCAGGACCACCGCCCCGCCCAGCAGGTACAGGGTCACCGCTTCGCCTCGACGGATGGGTTCGGCGAGACGGCGAGCACGACGCGCGTCAGGTTGCCGATGCTTGGAAGATGCTCCCGATCGCCGCATCGAGGGCGGCGTTGAACTCGGTCTCACTCTGCTGGGCGGACAGTCCACCGGTGAGGGCCCGGGAGAAGCTCGCGACCACACCGTGGTTCCTGGCGAGGCGCGCGTTCGCCTCCTCGAGGGAGTAGCCGCCGGACAGCGCGACGACGCGCAACACCCGCGGGTGCTGGACGAGACCGCTGTAGAGGTCGTCCTCGTCGGGCAACGTCAGTTTGAGCATCACGCGCTGGTCGCCCGGGAGGGTGTCCAGCTGCGCCGTGATCGCGGCCGTCACCAAGGCCTCCGCCTCGCCCTTCTGCGGGCTGTGGATGTCCACCTCCGGCTCGATGATCGGCACGAGCCCCGTGTCGAGGATTCGCTTGGCAATCTCGAATTGCTGACCCACGTTGGCGTCGATGCCGGCCTTGTTGGCCATCAGCACCACCGAACGCATCTTGGTGCCGAACACGCCGTGGCCGATCGCTCGAGTCAGGAGGTCGTCCAACTCGGGCATCGGCTTCATCAGGCGCACACCGTCGGCCTCCTCGGCCAAACCCTTGTCCACCTTGACGAACGGGACGACGTTCTTGTCCTCCCACAGGTATTCGGCGGCGCCCTTGCCGGCGACCTGACGATCCATCGTCATCTCGAACAGGATCGCGCCGAGGATCCGCTCGCCGGTGAAAGCCGGGCTGGTCATGATCCTGGTTCGCATCTCATGGATGAGATCGAACATCTGCGCCTCGTTCGTGTACGAGGTCTCGTCAAGCCCGTACGCCGCCAGGGCCTTGGGCGTGCTGCCGCCGCTCTGATCCAGAGCCGCGATGAAGCCCGCCCCGCTCTCGATCTTCTGGAGTTGCTCGGTGTTCATGACCGTCCTCCTGTCGCGCTGAATCGTGCCGAGCGGCGCCACCCCGAGCTGCTCCGCTCACCGATATTGTTCCACGTTCCGTCCGGACCTTCCGGTCCGACCGTCATACGAGCGTTCTGCGGACTATGGGCGCCACACGATCGGGTTGTCTTCTGTATCCGTCAGCAGCGCGCTGTATTCGATGTCCGGCATCCCGTTCGCGGTGAGGAATACCGCCATGAAACAACCCTCAACGGTCTGGCCTTGGTTGAAGCCAGCGCCGAACAGGACCTGGTCCACACAGTCGGAATCACCGTGGCGATCGAAAAACATGGAGGTGTCGGGACCCGCCAGAGTCATTCGATCGGAAATGATGGTACGGCTAGACATGTCGATGACCGGCGGGCCGGCCTGTCGGACCTCGTAGCGCACGAACTTCACCGACAACTCGTCTGCTGGCTCGCCAGAGATGTCGGCATTCTCCGGCAAATCGTCGAGCGAGGCATCCTCGATCGACGTTACGGTCAAGCGAATCAGTTGTGCGTCGTCCGAGAGCACGGGGTCGAGGCTGTCTTCCGGATAGACATACGTGTGGTAGTCGATAACGGCGCTATCGCCGATGCCAAGCACGGTGCCAGCGGCTGTAACACCGCCGGTACCGGCGGGGGTCGTGGCGGTTTCGTCAGGTGTAGGAGTGCTGATCGGGGCAGGCGATCCCGGGGCGGTCGGCGTGTTGTCCCGGTTGCCGCCATCGTCGCTCGAGCTAGAGCAGGCCGACAGCAGGAGCGCACCAGAGAACACGGCGACGCCCGCCAATGCGAAACGAACGTTCTTCATAAATATCTCCTTGGGCTACCGTCCGCCGAGTACGCGGACACGGCCAGGCTAACGCAGGGCCGCGCGAGGACAAAGGGGGCTGTGGGTAGCGATGACGTTCAGCCACATACGCGGTCGTCGCCCGTGCCGAGACGAGGCCCACCCCCGGGGTCTCGTGGAGCCGCCTAAGAGAATCGAACTCTTGACCTATTCATTACGAGTCTTCGA
>CAZMCU010000013.1:0-35765 GCA_964564915.1 uncultured Demequinaceae bacterium
GTCCCGCGCCCACGCGAGCGCCACCTCGTGAGCCGTCCGTCCCAACCCGTCCGCCGCCGTCGCGAGAGCCTCGACAATCCCCCCGACCCTCGCCCCCAGGTACGGCTCCACGAATCCAGCAAGGTGATCGGACGCGCCCCGCGAGTCCGAGGGAATCCCGGATCGGTACTTGCCAGTGAGGACCCCCCGGCCAAGAGGCGACCACGCGAGCACCCCGAGGCCCAGCGCGCGAGAAGCGGGCAGCACCTCCCGCTCGATTCCGCGCTGGGCGAGCGAATACTCGACCTCCGTCACGGCAAGGGAGGGCCGACTCGCGAGCGTCGACGCTCGAGCGGTGGCCCACCCGGGGAAGTTGCTGATCCCGACGTATCGGGCCCGCCCCGAGTTGACGGCGATCTCCAACGCGTGGAGCGTCTCCTCGAGTGGGGTGACGGGATCGAAAGCATGGACGAGCCACAGGTCGACGACATCGACGCCGAGCCGCTCGAGGGAGTCATCGAGGGTCTTGAGGAGGGTATCGAGGGACGCGTCGATCGCCCGGCCGTCCGCGGTCCGACGCACCCCCGCCTTGGTGCAGATCTGCAGGTCTCTCCGGGAGATGGTTCCCTGAAGGAGCGAGCCGATGACGGACTCCGCGCCCCCATCGCCGTACGACGCCGCCGTATCCACAAGCGAGCCCCCGGCGTCGAGGAACGCGTCGAGTTGTGCCCCCGCCTCCGCCGCGTCCGTGTCCCGGCTCCACGACATCGTGCCGAGGCCCAACCGGGACACCTCCAGCCCCGTCGTGCCCGCGCGTCTCCTCTCCATGGGGCCGACGCTACCCGCGTGCGCGGGGCACGAGTGGGCGGCGCGCGGTCAGCCAGGATCGCGGAGGTAGTGTTGCCTGCGTGAACTGGTGGGAATCGATCATCTTGGGTGCCGTCCAGGGCCTAACGGAGTTCCTCCCGATCTCGTCGAGCGCGCACATTCGGGCGATCGGACCGCTGCTCCCGAGCGGCGGAGATCCGGGCGCGGCCTTCACGGCGATCATCCAACTCGGTACCGCCGCCGCCGTCATCGTGTACTTCTGGCGCGACATCGTGCGGATCTTCGGGGCATGGGCGGCGTGCCTCCTCGGCTGGAACGGGAAGTCGTGGCGGGCGCGCTTCGGCGAGCGTCTACCCGACGCCAGGCTCGGCTGGTGGATCATTCTCGGGTCGCTCCCCATCGTCGTCATCGGAATCGGATTCAAGGACTCGATCGAATCCGGCCTGCGCAACCTGTGGATCAGCGTCGTCGTCCTCGCCGTGTTCGGCCTCGTCCTCGGATGGGCGGATCGTGTGGGCACGAGACGGCGCGAACTCGCCAGCGTCGGCGGACGCGACGCCATCGTGCTGGGTTTTGCACAAGCGGCCGCACTCGTCCCGGGCGTTTCCCGTTCGGGGGGCACCATTTCGGCCGGACTCTTTCTCGGCTTGACCCGGGAGGCCGCCGCCCGATTCTCGTTCCTCCTCGCGGTCCCCGCCGTCCTCGGCTCCGGTATCTACGAACTCGCCGGCAACTACGACGGGCTCACGGCCCCCGGCGCGCCCGGGATTCCGGCGACGGTCATCGCCGCGCTCGTGTCGTTCGTTGTCGGCTACGCCGTCATCGTGTGGTTCTTGCGGCTCATCCAGACCCGCTCGTTCTGGCCATTCGTCGTCTACCGGCTCGGGTTCGCGTTACTCATCGCGGGTTTGCTCATCGGCGGCGTCATCCCCGCCGTGCCAACGAACTAGTAACCATCCCCTCGCGCGACTACGGCCGATCGCGGCGCCGGAGAAAGCGCTCGAACTCGGCGGCAATCGCATCTCCCGACGCCTCCGGAAGGCTCGTCGTGTCGGCGAGTGCCTCGAGTTGGCGCACGTGGGCAGCCACCTCCTCATCCTGGTGCGAGAGCTCGTCCACCCCCGTCTGCCACGCGTCGGCCTCCACCTCAAGCTCGGCCATCTCGATCGGATCGCCAAGGATCGTCTCCAACGCGCGCAGCATCGCCACCGTCGCCTTGGGGCTCGGCGGGTGACCAACATAGTGGGGGACCCCGACCCAGATCGAGATGACGGCTATGCCCCTCAGAGCAGCCTCGTGGGCGAGGAGCCCCGTGATCCCCGTCGGGCCCTCATAATCCGAGCGTTCCACGGTGAGCCCGTGAAGGGCGTCCGGTTGGTCCGACGTGATAAACGTGGGGAGGGGACGCGTGTGGGGCGAGTCGACGAGAAGGGCCCCGCAGGTGATGAGGGTCGTCACCTTCAGGTCATCCGCATGGTCGAGAACCTCGCGCACGAAGGCACGCCACCGCATCGAGGGTTCGATCCCCCGAACGAGGCTGACGCGTCGGCCGGACTCGGGAACCGAGGGTGCGGTCGACACGACCGCGCCCGGCCACGAGATGATGCGGGTGCCATGCTCGTTCGACGAGACCGTCGGGCGGCTGACCTGGAAGTCGTAGAACTCCTCGGGATCGATCGACGCGTACTCGTCGGCGTTCCACACCTGGCAGAGGTGATCGAGCGCGGCGGAGGCCGCGGAACCGGCGTCGTTCCAGCCCTCGAACGCGGCGAGCATGATCGAGTCGTCGCGGGGGAGGGAAGAAGCGCGTTCGGGGCGGCCCATTCCGCCAGCCTAGACTGTGCCCCGATGAATGAGAATGCGATACCGCCCGCCGCCGTCCTCTGGGACATGGACGGCACCCTGATCGACACCGAACCGTACTGGATCCGCGCCGAGATCGAATTATGCGCGGCTCATGGCGTCGAGTGGTCCCGCGAGGATGCCATCTCGCTCATCGGCAACGCCCTCGACGTCTCCGCGCTCGCCCTCCAGGATCGAGGACTCGACCTTGAGGTGTCCGCCATCATCGACGCCCTGCTCGTCCAGGTGACCGCCGACGTTCGGGCCCACACACCATGGATGGACGACGCCCGACGCCTCCTCGACCGGGTCGTCGCGCACCAGATTCCCTGCGCCCTCGTCACGATGTCCTACGCGTACCTCGCCGACGCCCTGATCGAACAGTGCGACGTCTTCGGGGCCGTGGTGACGGGGGAGAACGTGACGAACGGAAAGCCCCATCCCGAGTCCTACCTCACGGCGGCGAATGTGCTCGGGGTACCGATCGAACGGTGCCTCGCGATCGAGGACTCCCCCTCGGGGATTCGTTCCGCGCATGCGTCGGGGGCGAAGGTCGTGGGGATTCGGAGGCTCATGCCGATCGACCCGCTCCCCGGGCTCTCCCGCGTCCGGACTCTCGATTCGCTCGACGACGACGCGATCGCCGCGATTATGGGCGGCACCGTCATCGACGAGATCGGGGACGACGAGTAGGTCGCGTCTCGGGGCTCAATCGGGAAGGCCTCAATCGTGTCGCGGGGCTCAATCGTGAGGCGAAACCGCCACCCCGAGGGCTCGCGTCACGGCGGCGGGATCGAGGGGTGGTGGCGTACCGCCGAACTCCGGGCAGAGAGCCTGGAACGAGCACCACGCGCAGAGGCGGCCGCGACGGGGCGTCCACGCGGAATCGCGGGCCGTCGCGACGATTGCGTCCCACTCCTCCCGAAGTTCGTGTTCGATCAGGTCGAGGTCGGCCTCCGACGGCTGAAGGTTGACGGTTCCGCCGTCGCGCAAGTAGAGGAGTTGAAGCACGCTGGGGAGGCGCCCCCGCGAACGGGCGACGAGAAGGGCATAGAACCGCATCTGGGACTTCGCCTGCTGGCCGTAGTGCGGCGCGGGAGCCTTTCCCGTCTTGTAGTCGACGACCCTGATCGACCCGTCCGGTGCGACGTCCAGTCGGTCGACGATGCCCCGAAGCAAAGGGCCGTCGGGCAACTGCCACTCGACCAGGAGCTCTCGGGCGTCCGGTTCGAGACGCTGGGGATTCTCCAGCGTGAAGTAGGTGTCGACACGAGCGACAGCCTCTCCCAACCACGCGGCCTCATCCTCGAGAGAATCGTGGAGAGCCTGGCGTTCGGGTCGCTCCGCGACGAGCCTCTCCCACGTCGGTACCACGGCGGCTCGCGCGGCGTCGCGAGTGCGGTCCTCGGCGGGAAGGTCGAAGAGTCCTTCCAACACCGCGTGAACAAGCGTCCCCAGTTCGGCCGCGGCTGAGGGGGGTTCGGGAACCTGATCGATGACCCTCAGGCGGAACATCAGGGGGCATTGCCGGAAGTCGTTCATCCGCGAGGGGGAGAGGGCGGGGGACCGGCGTGCCATGCCCCCACCCTACGGAGGGCGGGGGCCGCGTTGGGGTCCCGCGCCGCCCCATCCCTCGATCGGCGCACCATCGCGCGCGATCGGGCTACCGTGGGGACATGGCCGCCGCACCCCAACCCACCCGTGGATGGACCCTGGGGCGAATGTTCGGCGCCAGGGTCGTTCTTCAGCCGTCGGCGTTCGTCGTTATCCTCTTCTTGGCGTTTCTCTGGGGTACGGGAAGCGACGGAGAACTCACCGCGTCGGGTTTCGCCCGCGGTGGCGCGCTTGCGCTCTTGCTCTTCGCGTCCGTGTTCCTCCACGAATTAGGTCACGCTTTCGCGGCGCATGCGTTCCACCGGAAGGTGACGGAGATCGTCATCACCCTATGGGGTGGCCACACGAGGTTCGACTCGAAGGACATCTCCCCGGGGGTCGCGGGATTCACCTCCCTTGCGGGACCTTTGATGAACGGCATCATCGCGTTCTGGGCCTGGGTGGCCATGGGGCTGAGTTCTTCGCCGGGGCTCCACCAAACCCTCCTGTGGTTGGTTTACGCCAACGTCGCGCTCGGCATCTTCAACATCCTCCCCGGAATCCCGATGGACGGTGGCCGGGTGCTGGAGGCGATCGTATGGAAGGCCACCGGCAATCGGATGACGGGCGTGAAGGTGGCGGCGTGGTCCGGGAGGATCATCGCTATCGGCTTCCTCGGCTACGTCCTCGCCGTCAACTTCCGGTCGGGCCAAACACCGGACATGTTCGATCTCTTGTGGACCCTCTTCATCTTCTCCCTCTTGTGGCCCGCGGCGACGATGTCCCTCAAGGCCGCGAAGATCATGGAACGCATCGAGGACATCCCCGTGGCGCGGGTGATGCGAAGCGCGGCTGGCGTGCCCTACGACCTCTCGCTGGTTGACGCCCTCACGATCGCGGAGCGAGCCGAGGTGCAGGAGATCGTAGTGCTCGCGGCGGACGGGAGCCCGGCGGGACACTTTGCGGTCGCGTCCGCGGAGCAGGTCCCCCTGGAGCTGCGTGCCACGACAAGCCTGAGCGCCCTCACCCTCCCGGTCCCGAGGGGTACGGAGGTCGCTTCGGATCTCACCGGCCCCGAACTGTTGGCTCATGTGCGCGAGTGGTGGGGGAAGACCGACGCCCTCGTCGTCACCGATGAGGGGGAAGTGGTCGGCGTGGTGCACCTCGCCGAGGTCTCCGAGCGCCTCGGATAGCCCCGACCGTTCACCCCTAGACTTGGGGCGTGACGACCCCCGCACCAGCTCCAACCGGCGCCGATTCGCGCCGTGGACCTTTGCGCGCGGGTGACCGAGTCCAACTGACGGACTCCAAGGGGCGCCACCACACGCTGACGCTTACCCCCGGGGAGACGTACCACACGCACAAGGGCGCGCTCGAGCACGACGCCCTCATAGGTTCGCCGGAGGGCACCGTCATCACCAACGCGACGGGAACGGAGTACTTGGCCCTCCGTCCCCTCCTGCAGGACTACGTCCTCTCGATGCCGCGGGGTGCCCAGATCGTCTATCCCAAGGACGCCGGGCAGATCGTCGCGCTCGGCGACGTCTTCCCGGGAGCGAGGGTCGTCGAGGCAGGAGTCGGGTCGGGGTCCCTGACGCTTTCCCTCTTGAGGGCGGTGGGGGACGGTGGCTCCGTGCTGTCGATCGAGCGGAGGGACGACTTTTCCGTCATCGCGCGTACGAATGTCGAGACCTTCTTCGGTGGGCCTCACCCCGCCTGGACGCTCGCGCTTGGCGACTTCGCGGACGTTGCGCTCAAGGCTTGCCCACCGGGATCGGTCGACCGCGTCGTCCTCGACATGCTCGCCCCGTGGGAGAACCTCGACACCGCCGCGACCATCCTCGCGCCGGGCGGCGTGCTGATCGCCTACGTCGCCACGGCCACCCAGTTGTCGCGCCTAGCCGAGGACCTCCGGACGCACGGGGGCTTCACGGAACCGTACGCATGGGAGTCTCTCGTGCGGACGTGGCACCTCGAGGGACTTGCCGTTCGGCCCGACCATCGGATGATCGGGCACACCGGGTTCCTCTTGTCGGTGAGACGCATGGCCCCCGGGGTCACGGCACCCTTAAGGAAGCGACGCCCCGCGAAGGGTTCCTACCCCGTGGACGACGAATGGACCCCGGAGGACCTCGGCGAAAGGCCCATCAGCGACAAGAAGGTGCGGCGCATCGGCCGCAGAATGGCGTCAGGAAATGGAGAGGGGGAATGATGGTGGGCGGCGACGATCGGGCCAGGCTCGAGCGGCAGAACGCGGAGTTGGGGCGTTTGCTGGAGTCCGCCCGCTCCCAGTTGGGGGAGCTTCGGGAGAGGCTCGGCGAATTGTCCGCGCCACCGCAAACGTTCGGCACGCTTCTCGCATGGGCGGGCACGGGAGCCGACGTCATGGTCAGCGGTCGGCGCATGCGCGTTGCCGTGTCACCCACGGTGAGTAGGGATCTTGCCCCGGGAACGGAAGTCCTCCTCAACGCCCTCAACGTCGTCGTCGACGTTGGAGACCCCGAACGCGCCGGCCAAGCCGCGATCGTGCGGGAGGTCCTCGACGACGATCGCGTGCTCGTCGTGGCTCGAGGGGAGGACGAGCGGGTCGCCATCCTCCTGGGGGGGAACGCGCAGGAACGCCTCCATGAGGGCGACACGATCGTCATGGACCCTCGCACGGGCTTCGCGTCCGAACGAGTCGAACGCAGCGGCATCGAGTCCCTCCTCCTGGAGGAGGTGCCCGAGGTCGATTACGGCGCCATCGGTGGGCTGTCCGGCCCGATCGAGCGCATTCGCGACGCGATCGAGCTACCCCTCCGGCATCCGGAGCTCTACCGCGAGCACGCGCTCGTCCCCCCACGCGGATTGCTCCTGTACGGTCCTCCCGGTTGCGGCAAGACCCTCATCGCCAGGGCGGTCGCCCACTCGCTCGCGGACGCCGTCGGCAGCGACCGCAGTTACTTCCTCTCCGTCAAGGGGCCGGAGCTGCTCAACAAGTACGTGGGGGAGACCGAACGGTACATCCGCACCATTTTCGAGCGCGCGCGGGCGAAAGCCGCCCGCGGGGCTCCCGTCGTCATCTTCTTCGACGAGATGGACGCGCTCTTCCGGGCGAGGGGTTCCGGTGTGTCCTCCGACATGGAGACCACGATCGTCCCCCAACTTCTGACGGAACTCGACGGGATCGAGTCCCTCGGGAATGTCATCGTCATCGGGGCATCGAACCGCGAAGACATGATCGATCCGGCGATTCTTCGCCCCGGCAGGCTCGACGTCAAGATCGAGATCGCCCGTCCCGACGAGGAAGCCGCCATCGACATCCTCGGCAAGTACCTCACCCCCAGTCTTCCGCTACGCGCCGAGGTGGTTGAGGCCAATGGGGGGGCGGAGGGTGCGGTCCTCGCGATGGCACGTGCCGCAGCCGAATACCTCTACGCGCCGGAGCGGGAGTCCGCCACGTTCGTCTCGGGGGCGATGCTCCGGAACATTGTCGACCGGGCGAAGACCCGGGCGATTAAGGAAGTCATCGCCGGTGGGGCCAGGGGGATCAGCCCCGAGCACCTTCTTGAGGCGTGCGCGGAGGAACTCGTGGAAGCGCGAGCCGTTTCGTTCAATAACGTGGATCGGTGACCGCGTGCGCATCTGCGGCATCGAGACCGAATACGGTGTGGTGGATCGCCTCGACCCCGGCGCGAACCCCATCCTGCTCAGCAGCGCTCTCGTCGCCTCGTATCGAGCCTCGATTGGGTCGGCTAGCGCCCATTGGGACTACGGAGGCGAGGATCCTCTCAACGACCAGAGGGGTGGACGGGACGATGCCCATCCCGACCTGCTCACGGACGGCGAGCGAACCGGAATCGTACGGCGCAGGAGGAGGGGTGTGTGGGAAGACCCCGCCCACCTCAACGCGGTCCTTCCCAATGGCGCGAGGATGTACGTTGACCATGCCCATCCCGAGTACTCCGGCCCCGAGGTAACCAACCCGAGGGACGCGGTGGTATGGGACCGGGCGGGGGACGAGGTGATGCGGGAGGCCGCGGTCGCCGCCAGCCAGGAAGGCTTCCGTATCGCGCTGTATAAGAACAACGTCGACGGCAAAGGCGCGTCCTATGGCACGCACGAAAACTACCTGGTGTCGAGAGACGTACCCTTCGATGACCTGGTGCGCGGGATCACCCCCCACTTCGTCACCCGGCAGATCGTCACGGGATCCGGTCGGGTGGGGCTCGGCCAACGCGGTGAGCAACCGGGCTTCCAGATCTCGCAACGAGCGGACTACATCGAGGCCGAGGTGGGCCTCGAAACCACCCTGCGTCGCCCGATCGTCAACACGCGGGATGAACCCCACTCGGACCCCAGCCGTTGGAGGAGGTTGCACGTCATCATCGGGGATGCCAACTGCATGGACGTGCCGATCTTCCTGAAGATCGGGACGACGGCGCTCGTGCTCTCCGCGATCGAGGCGGGGGACAAGCGCCTCGACGCTCTCGCGTTAGCCGAGCCGGTCGACGCGGTCCAGACCGTTTCACGGGACCTCAGTCTCAAGGCGCCCCTTCCGTTGGCCGACGATCGGGGTACGGCAACCGCGTTGGATATCCAGCGGGCGCTCCTGGAGATCTCCCGGGACTACGCGACGGACGAGAGCGATGCCGCGGTGGTAGCCCGATGGGAGGCGGTGCTCGAAGGGCTGAACCGCGATCCCCTTGCGTGTGGGGCCGACGTTGAGTGGGTCGCCAAACTCAACCTGTTGGGAAGGTTGCGGAGCCGCCACCTCAAGGGAGGAAAGCCGCTCCCCTGGGACGACGAAAGGCTCGCGGCCGCCGACATCCAGTGGAGCGACCTTGACCCGGCGCAAGGCCTGTGCGTCCGGCTGACGGCCTCAGGGGCGGTGACGAGGCTCGTCGACGCGGACGAGGTAGCGAGGGCCGTTGGGCATCCACCCACGGATACGCGGGCGTTCCTCCGTGGACGCATGGTCGCGAGCCGCTCCGACATCGTCGACGCCGCGGGATGGAGCACCGTGGTGCTCGACCGAGAAACGGATCATGGGGACCTCGAGGTTGTCTACCTCGGCGACCCCGGGGTGACCTCTCACCCGCTCCTCGACCAGCTTCTTGAGCCCTAGACTGGCGTTATGCCTCAGGTCACCTCAAACGAGCATCCCTTCGACGACGCCGACGACGCTCCCGCTCCGGCGCCGGGAGGTGCCCCCCAGGCGCAAACGGCAGCCGTCGATGCGCTCCTGGACGAGATCGACGTGACGCTCCAGCAGAACGCGGAGCGTTTCGTTCGGAGTTTTGTCCAAAAGGGCGGCGAGTAGGCTCCCTTCCGCCGTGACCATCAGCGAGGCACCTCCACCCCTCAGCGTCGACCCGGCGCGTCGTATCTTCGGCCTCGAAACCGAGTTTGGGCTGCACCTCGATCACGAGCCGGATCGCAAGGTCACCACGGAGGAGGTCGCGGGTGCGCTGTTCCACTCCGTCGTGCAGTGGGGCCGGTCCTCCAACGTCTTCCTCCCCAACGGAGCCCGCTTGTATATCGACGTCGGCGCGCACCCGGAGTACGCGACGGCGGAGTGCGACACCCTGACCGACGTGATCGCGCAAGACAAGGCGGGGGAGCGGATCGTCGGGGATCTTGTCGCCCCGGGGGAACGCAGGCTTGCGGAGGCGGGGATCGAGGGTTCGATCCACCTGTACAAGAACAACAGCGATTCCTCGGGAAACTCGTACGGGTGCCACGAGAACTACCTGGTGCGTCGTCGCCCGGACTTCGCCTCCTTCGCCGACTCCCTTCTTCCCTTCCTCGTGACCCGCCAGATCATGGTCGGCTCCGGGGGAGTCGTCGGTTCCGGGGAGGAGGCACGCTATTGCTTCTCCCCGCGGGCGGACCACATGTGGGAGGCGATGTCGTCCGCGACCACACGGTCGCGACCGATGATCAACACTCGCGACGAACCTCACGCTCACGCCGACCTCTACCGCAGGATGCACATCATCGTCGGAGACTCGTCCATCGCGGAGCCGACGGTCCTCCTCAAGGTGGGGGCGACCGACCTCATCTTGCGTCTCCTGGAGTCTCGGGTGCGGATGCCGGACGTGGCTCTCGCGCGTCCGACGCAGGCCATCCGGGAGGTCTCGCACGACCTTTCCGGTCGCGTTCGCGTAGAACTGTCCGACGGGCGGCGCCTCACCGCTGCCGAGATCCAGGTGCAGTACCTCGACGTGGTGGAGTCGTATCTCGACACGACGATCGAGCGGACCCCCGAGGTTGACCGGATCCTGGATCTCTGGAGACGGGGCGTGACGGCCGTCGAGGCCCAGGATTTCTCTTTGGTGGAGACGGAACTGGATTGGGCCATCAAACTTCGCCTGATCGAGAGATTCCGGGAACGGACAGGGGCGGGACTCGACGACGCACGCCTCGCCCGCCTCGAACTCGCCTACCACGACGTCGCGCCCGGGCGGGGACTTCAGGATTCGCTGATCGCCCAGGGACTGATGGGGACGGTTGTTCCGAGGGACGCGATTGCCGAAGCGATCGAGAACCCGCCTCAGACGACCCGGGCTCTCCTCCGGGGCCGCTTCGTCCGGGCGGCCCTTGACCGACACCGCGACATCACCGCCGACTGGGTTCGCCTCAAGGTGGTCGGGGAGGAAGGGTCGACGGCCCTCCTCAAGGATCCGTTCCGCTCGGAGGACGCCAGGGTGGACCGCCTGATCGAGTCCATGGGAGAGACGGGTCGCCGCGTAGACTGAAGCCCCAGCAAGCGAAGGGACAGCCCATGCGTACCGTCGGCGCGATCGCCGCGGCCCTTGCCGTCGCCCTGACGGGCTGTTCGTCCGGACTTCTCGTCGATTCGGCCACGGGAAACATCGACGGCATCACGGTGACGACGGACGATGCCGGCAACCCCGTCCTCGATTTCACGCTTGGCTTGACGTATACCAAAGTGCAAACCAAGGTGCTATGGGAAGGCACCGGGCCTCGACTCGCCGCGGGCGACCGAATCCTCCTCGACTGGTACGCCGTCAGCCTGCAAGACGGCATGATCATCTCGGATACGTATTCGTACCTGCCGGAAGCCTTCCTCCTCGTTCCCGAACTCTTGGGGCAGGACCTGTACAACGAACTTCTGGGAGAGAGGATTGGGACCCGTCTCCTCCAGGTTTCGCCCCCCGTCGAGGGGCATGAGGACATCGGGGCGATGGCCGTTCTGGTCGATGTGCTTCCGGCGAGGGCGACGGGCGACGCGGTGTCCCGGACGGGGGACATTCCCCGCGTGGTTCTGGGGCCGGACGGCACGCCGACGGTCACGATCCCCGACGGGTTCACCATCCCCCCGGATCTCACCATCAGAACCCTCATTCAGGGTCACGGGGATCAGGTGCGGATCGGGTCACGGATTCTGTTCAACTTTGTGGCCGTGTCCCTCGAAACCGGGGAGGTCATTGCCACGAGTTGGGGCGACGGAGAAGGACCGACGTCGGCACAAGTCGGAACCGGCGAGTTGATCGCCGGACTCGACCAGGGGCTCGTCGACGCCACCCAGGGTTCTCAGCTCGTCTTGCTGATCCCCCCCGGTCTCGCGTGGGGCAAGGACGCCGTGGCTTTGGTCGTCGACATTCTCGCCGTGCGCACGGAGGGATAGTCGTGGGTGTCGCCATCAGGGTGATTCCCTGCCTGGACGTTGACGCGGGCCGCGTGGTCAAGGGCGTCAACTTCGAGAACCTGCGCGACGCGGGGGACCCGGTCGAACTCGCACGGCGCTACGGAGAAGCGGGTGCGGATGAACTGACCTTCCTCGATGTCTCGGCGTCCGCGGCGGGGCGCGAGACGACGTACGACGTGGTCCGCAGAACCGCGGAACAGGTCTTTGTGCCGCTCACGGTCGGAGGGGGTGTCCGAAGCGCGGACGACGTCAACACGCTCCTCCGCTCCGGCGCGGACAAGGTCGGGGTGAATACCGCCGCGATCGCCCGCCCCGACCTCATCGGGGAGATCGCCGAACGTTTCGGCAGCCAGGTCCTCGTCCTCTCGGTCGACGCTCGTCGCTGCCGTGAGGGGACCACTACGCCATCGGGGTACGAGGTCACGACCCACGGGGGTCGGAAGGGTACGGGCCTGGACGCCGTGGAATGGGCGAGGCGAGGAGAGGCGCTGGGGGCGGGCGAGATCCTCCTCAACTCGATGGACGCGGACGGAACGACGGACGGGTTCGATCTTCCGATGATCCGCGATGTTCGTGGCGTCGTGGCCATTCCCCTCATCGCGTCCGGAGGCGCGGGCACCCCGGAACACTTCGTCGAGGCGGCGAAGGCGGGGGCGGATGCCGTCCTCGCCGCGAGCGTCTTCCACTTTGGGACGTTAACCATTGGCGAGGTGAAGCGGGCCATGCGAGACGCGGGCCTCGCGGTCCGGTGACGTCCCCTCGGCGGGGACGGGAGTACCACCTCGAAGGCCGCTTCACCCGGAAATCCTTCCAACTTCTTCGCCACGCCGTTCGAACGGAGCCCCGCTACTTCACCCTCGCCGTTGGCTCCGCCGCGGCGTTCGGGGTGCTCACCGTGGTGTTTGGAACGATGCTCGGCGGCATCACGGACGACGTGGTCATTCCCGCAGTCGAGGGCAAGGAGATCGGGGGATGGTGGGGGCGGGTGAGCCAAGACCCCATGACCGCGATCCTGGTGGCTGGTGCGGCATTCGTCGGGATCGGAATCGTCAACGCGGTTCTCGTCGGGGCACGCAGAACCCTGCAGGGGTACGCCGTCTCCGGCGTCGGTGCCCGCCACCGGAAGGTCGTCGCCGACGCCCTCGCCTCGCTCCCGTTGGGTTGGCACCGAGTCAATCCCTCGGGCAGGATCCTCTCCGCGATGTCGTCCGATTCGGAGACCGCGACATCGCCGCTCTACCCCTTCGCGTTTACCGTCGGCTCCTTCGTCATGATGATCGCCGCGGGGTTCTCGATGTGGCTCATGGATCCGTGGCTCGCCATCACCGGGTTGATGGTCATCCCGGTGATCTTCGCGATCAACGTCGCGTACGAGAAGGTCATCACGCCCCGATGGGACATGGGACAGACCCTTCGGGCTCAAGTCTCGACGATCGCCCACGAGAGTTTCGAGGGCGGCACCGTGGTGAAGGCGCTTGGTGCGGAGGCCCGCGAGACGAAGCGGTTCACCGTCGCCGCGCGGGCGCTGCGCGATGCCGACACCAAGGTGGGAAAGACGAGTGCATGGTTCGAACCGATGATGGACGTCATCGTGCCCCTCGGCTCAGTCGCGCTCGTGATCGTCGGTGTCCACCGAGCCGCGAGCGGCGCCGTTTCCGTCGGCGACGTCGTCTCCTCGATCTACTTGCTGACGTTGCTCGCCGTCCCCATTCGGGGGATCGGCTGGGTCCTGGGCCAGATGCCGCAGGGACTGGTCGCGTTCCGCAGAGTCGGGGAGATCGCGGAGGCCGCCACGGAGGTAGACGAGCCGGGGCACCTTGAGGTCGCCAGCGTTGGGGCGGGTCAGATCCTGATGGAGGGGGCGGACATCTCGGCGGACGACGGGGATGGAACCCTCAAGGTTCTCGTCCACGACCTCACTCTCTCGCTTCAACCGGGAACGGTCACGGCGCTCGTCGGCTCGACCGGATCGGGGAAGAGCACCGTCGCGCTGGCGGTCGTCCGGCTCACGCGTCCTTCGTCCGGCATGGTGACCCTCGACGGCATTGACCTCAACCACGTCGCCCAACTGGGGCTTCACGTCGCCCTCGTCCCGCAAGCATCGTTCGTCTTTGCCGACTCCGTCCGGGAGAACGTCACGCTGGGGGAGGCGTTCTCGGACCAGGAGGTATGGGAGGCGCTACGGCGTGCCGCCGTCGATGATGTGGTCACGGATCTCCGAACGGAGGAGGGGAGCGCGCTCGACGCCGTCCTTCAGGAAAGGGGAATGAATCTCTCCGGGGGGCAGCGCCAACGCATCGCCCTCGCGCGGGCGCTCATCCGCATGCCGAGGGTGCTCATCCTCGACGACGCAACCTCGGCCGTCGACCCGGGAGTCGAACAACGCATCCTACGTGGATTGCGAGCGGAGCGGACCGGTCCTACCGTTCTGATCGTCGCCTACCGTCTCGCCTCGATTCTCTTGGCGGATCGCGTGATCCACGTGGACCAGGGTCGCGTCGTCGATTCCGGCACCCACGAGGAGTTGCTGGAGCGGGACCCGGGGTATCGGAACCTGGTTCACGCCTACGAGGAAGACTCGAAGCGGCAGGAGCACGAGCAAGCGGGGTGGCTCGGATGACGACCCGTCCCACGTTCCGCGAAACCTTCCACAGGGGGCTCCAGATCAGCCCCGAGTTCCGCAAGGGTCTTGGCGTTACCCTGATGCTTGCCGGTCTAGCGGCGGCCACGAACGCCGCCGTTCCCCTCCTGACCCAACGGGTCATCGACCAATCGCTTCTCGCTCCCGGGGGGATTCGGGTCGACCTCGCGGTTCGATACTCCGTTGCGGGAGCCGTCGTTCTGATAGCGGGAGCCCTCATCGCATGGAGGGTTCGTGGCCGGATGGTCACAGCCGCCGAATCCGGTCTGGCCACGCTGCGCGTCAAGGCATTCGAAAGGGTCCACGATCTTTCCGTGCTCACCCAGAACGCGGAGCAGCAAGGGAGGTACGTGTCCCGAGTGACGGGGGACGTCGAGGTCATGAGAGACCTCATGCAATGGACCGGGGCGGCGATGATCGTGGCCGCGCTTGAAGCCCTCGTTGTCCTGGTGGTGATGGTCGTGTTCTCGTACGCCTTGACCCTCGTTATCCTCGCGGCGTACGTACCCCTCGGGGTTGCCCTGGTGACCCTTCAGCCCCGGGTCAGTCGTGCCTACGAGAGGGTTCGGATACTCATGGCCGACCTCCTCGCCAGCACGTCGGAACAGATTGTCGGAGTCGCGACTATCCGCTCGTACGGCGTGCAGCAGCGCATGCGCGATCGGCTCGGGGAGACGAGTGGTCGTGTTCTCGCAGCGGAGCGACGAGCGTCCTTCCTCGCCTCGTCGACCTTCTCGATGACGGTCTTGGGTCAGGCCCTCGCAACGGGACTCGCCCTCGCCGTCGGGACGTCCTTCGCCCTCGGTGGCCACCTCACCGTTGGGGTGGTGGTCGCGTTCGCGTTTCTCGTGTACCGGTTTTCGGGGCCCCTCATGTGGATCATCGAGACGCTCGCAGAACTTCAACGGGCTTTTGTCGGGTGGCGGCGAGTTCAGGAGCTCGTCGACGCGGAGGTGACGGTGGTCGATCCCGGCCCCTCGGGCACCCCGATACCGAGGGGGCAGGGGGCGGTCGTCGTCGATCGTGTCCGCTTGACCTATCCCGACGGTCCGGAAGTCCTGAAGGGGGTAAGTTTCGAGGTCCCGCTCGGCAAACGTTTGGCGCTCGTGGGCGAGACGGGTTCGGGCAAGACGACCCTCGCTCGTTTGATGTGCCGTTTCTTCGATCCGACGGCGGGTCGGATCCTCGTCGGTGGGGTCGATCTGCGCGACGTTCCGTTCGAGTCGTTAAGGCAACGCATCGCCGTCGTGCCGCAAGAGGGCTTCCTCTTCGACGGCACCATCCGCTCCAACCTCGCGTATGCCCTCCCCGAAGCGTCCGACGAGGAACTCGATCTCCGTGCGCGCGCGGCCATCGAGTCCCTGGGCCTTGAGTCGTGGTTCGCGACTCTCGACCACGGACTCGACTCGTCGGTTGGGACGCGCGGCGAACTCCTCTCCGCGGGGGAGAGGCAACTCGTGTCGATCGTCAGGGCGTACCTCCGAGATCCCGACCTGCTCATCCTGGATGAGGCGACGTCCGCCGTCGATCCCGCGACCGAACTGCGCATTTCGCGGGCGCTGGAGGCGCTGATGTCCGGGCGAACGGCCATCGTCATCGCCCATCGTCTGTCGACGGCGGAGAGGGCCGATCTCGTCGGTGTGATGGATCGCGGCAGGCTCGTCGAGTTCGGGACCCACGCGGGACTCGTGCAAGCGGGGGGAACGTATGCGGGCCTATTCGCCGCATGGGTCTCACAAACCCGCAATTAGCGCTATTCCGACGTGGGAGGATAGGTCCATGTCCCTCGCCCCGGAAATCGCCTCCAAGCTCAAGCGCGACGCCGCCGGCCTCATTTGCGCCGTCATTCAGCAGTACGACACGGGCGAGGTTCTGATGGTCGGATGGATGAACGACGACGCCCTCGATCTCACCCTCCGCGAGGGGCGGGTCGTTTTCTGGAGCAGGAGTCGGCAATCGCTGTGGCGCAAGGGAGATACGTCCGGACACGCGCAGTGGGTCAAGTCGCTCTGGCTCGATTGCGACGCCGATGCGGTACTGGTCAAGGTCGACCAAGTCGGACTGGCGTGCCACACCGGCGCGCGCACGTGCTTCGAAGTCGGGGGAGATCTGGGCGCGGAGGTCGGCTACCGGGAGGACGGCCAGAAGGATGGCTGAGGCGCCCGCCTCGATTCGATGGGGAAGTACCTGGCCTGCGCTCGATGTCTTTGTGGGACTGGGGTCGACCCACCGGGTTGTGCCCGTCGTTCGGCGCCTTCTTGCCGACGGGGTTACTCCCGTAGCCGTCTATCGGGCGCTCGCCGCCAATCGACCGGGCACCTTCATCCTCGAATCCGTCGAACCCGATGGCGCGCGGGCGAGGTTCTCGTTCGTGGGGGTGCGATCGCGGGCTCAGCTGACGGCCGTTGGGTTGGACGGACGCTGGACGGGCGACGTTCCCGTCGGCCTTCATGATGGACCCCCGATCGCGGCGATCCGCGAGGCGCTCACCTTGATGGAGTCGGAGGCGATCGCGGGGTTGCCTCCCCTGACCGGGGGCCTCGTCGGCGTTCTCGGCTGGGACGTGATTCACGAATGGGAGCCGACGCTACCGACGGAGGCTCCCCGCGAAATCCCGATCCCCGACGTTGCCCTCCTCTTCGCCACCGACCTTGCCGCGATCGATCACCAGGACGGTAGCGTCTGGCTCATCGCCAACGCCGTCAACGGCGACGGTCGGGAGGCGGGAATCGAGGCAGCCTATGCGGACGCGGTCCGGCGTCTCGACGACATGGAAGCCGCCCTCGAATCCGCGATCGCTCCCGAAGTCTCGGTCGAGAAGGATGGACCCGATCCGGTGGTCACCGCTCGAACCCCTCCGGGCGAGTACGAGAAGGTCGTCGAGTACTGCAAGGAGGCCATTCGCGATGGTGAGGTCTTCCAAGTGGTGCCGTCCCAACGATTCGACCTCGAGTGTGAGGCGTCCCCGTTCGACGTCTACCGGGTCCTCAGGACGCTCAACCCCAGCCCCTACATGTATTACTTCCAGTTGAGGGACCGGGAGGGGAGGGACTTCGCGGTCGTCGGGGCGAGCCCGGAATCCATGGTCTCCGTTAAGGATCGACGGGTTTTGACGTTCCCGATCGCGGGGTCACGACCCAGGGGAGAAACACCGGAAGACGACGCGATCCTGCAGAAGGACCTGCTCGCCGATCCCAAGGAAGTTGCGGAGCACATCATGCTCGTCGACCTGGCGCGCAACGACCTCGCACGGGTGTGCGCCCCCACCTCGGTCGAGGTCATCGACTTCATGGCGGTGAACCGCTACAGCCACATCATGCACATCTGCTCGACCGTCGTCGGGCGACTCGAGGAGCGTTACACGGCGCTCGACGCGTTCACCGCGACGTTCCCCGCCGGAACCCTGTCCGGGGCACCCAAGCCCCGAGCCATCGCCCTCATCGACGAGGTCGAGCTCACTCGACGGGGACTCTACGGGGGAGCGGTCGGCTACTTCGATTTCGCGGGGAACATGGATACGGCCATCGCGATCAGGACCGCGGTGATCGCGAGCGGGGTGGCTCACGTCCAGGCGGGAGCGGGAATCGTCGCGGATTCCGTGCCCGTGCGAGAAGAGCAAGAGACCCGAGACAAGGCCGCGGCGCTCGTCAAGGCGATCTCCTTGGCGTCGCGACTGGTGGTCCTCGACCCTCGGTAATGCCCGCTTCGCGTGCGCCGAGGGGGCGGTGACACCCCCTCTCTCGCGACGGCTACCATGGGAGCATGGGAGCGACGGCCTAATGGACGTGCTGGACGGAATCGTCGCCGGGGTGCGCGAAGACCTCGAGGTGCGACAGCAGCACACCCCTATGGATGCGCTCAAGGAACGCGCCGCGAGGCAAGGCGAGGCGAGGGACGCGCGACAGATTCTGGGGTGCAAGGAAGTCGCGGTCATCGCGGAAGTCAAGCGCTCCAGTCCCTCCAAAGGAGATCTCGCCGAAATCGCCGATCCCGCGGCCCTCGCGACGGAGTACGAGGCGGGTGGGGCGTCCGTCATTTCCGTCCTGACGGAGGAGCGGCGGTTCGGGGGAAATCTCTGTGACCTTGACGCCGTCCGTGCGAAGGTGGACATCCCGATCCTCCGCAAAGACTTCGTCATCAGCCCGTATCAAGTGTGGGAGGCGCGCGCCCACGGCGCCGACATGGTCCTCCTCATCGTCGCCGCGGTCGAGCAGATAGCCCTGGAGTCGCTGGTCGAGCGTGTCCACTCCCTGGGCATGACGGCGCTCGTGGAGGTTCACGAACTGGCGGAGGTATCCCGGGCGGTCGACGCCGGTGCGCGAGTCATTGGGGTCAACGCCCGCAACCTTCGGACCCTCGAGGTCGATCGCGATACCTTCGCGATCATCGCGCCCGCCATCCCCGACGGGATCATCAAGATCGCGGAATCCGGAATCCGCGACAGTCACGATGTGGTCGAATACGCGCGACTGGGGGCGGACGCCGTCCTCGTCGGTGAAGCCCTCGTCAAAGATCGCGACCCACGGACCGCCGTGGCTGAGATGGTGGCGGCCGGTGCTCATCCCGCCCTTCGGGCGGTCCGTCCGTGACGGAGTCGCTCCAGGCCGTCCCCGGCCCACATTTCGGGAAATACGGGGGACGATTCGTTCCTGAGGCCCTCATGGCCGCTCTCGACGAACTTTCCGATGCCTACGACAAGGCGCGGGTCGACCCCGGATTCCAGGAGGAACTCGACCGGCTCGCACGGGACTACTCCGGCCGTCCCAGCATCGTCACGGAAGTCCCGCGTTTCGCTCAGCACGCCGGTGGAGCCCGCGTCGTGCTCAAGCGTGAAGACCTCAATCACACGGGATCCCACAAGATCAACAACGTGCTGGGTCAGGCGTTGCTGACCAAAAGGATTGGGAAGACGAGGGTCATCGCGGAAACGGGGGCGGGGCAGCACGGGGTCGCCACGGCGACGGCGGCGGCGCTGATGGATCTGGAGTGCGTCGTCTACATGGGCGAGGAGGACACTCACCGCCAGGCACTCAACGTCGCCCGTATGGAGCTCCTGGGGGCGACCGTCATCCCGGTCACGTCCGGATCCCGCACCCTCAAGGACGCGATTAACGAGGCCTACCGCGACTGGGTCGCGAACGTCGAGACGACCAACTACGTCTTCGGCACGGCGGCGGGCCCCCATCCTTTTCCGACGATGGTTCGGGACTTCCAGCGGGTCATCGGGGTTGAGGCGCGTGCCCAAATGCTCGCGCTGGGGGGCCTTCCCGATGCCGTTATCGCCTGCGTCGGAGGGGGCTCCAATGCGATCGGCATCTTCGACGCGTTCCTCGACGACGCCGAAGTGCGACTGATCGGATGCGAGGCAGCGGGCGACGGGGTCGAGACGGGGAGACACGCGGCCACCATCGTTGGGGGAAGGCCCGGAGTGCTTCACGGTTCCCGGTCGTACATCCTCCAGGACGAGGAGGGGCAAACTCAGACCTCCCATTCGATCTCAGCCGGGCTCGACTACCCCGGCGTCGGCCCCCAGCACGCATGGCTCGCGGAGATCGGGAGAGCCGAGTATTGGGCGGTCACGGACGCGGAGGCGATGGAGGCGTTCCGGCTCCTCTGCCGGACCGAGGGGATCATTCCGGCGATCGAGTCGGCCCATGCATTAGCGGGAGCGATGAGGTACGGCACCGAGGCGGGACCCGGGGCGACGATATTGGTCAACCTTTCCGGCAGGGGAGACAAAGACGTGGAGACGGCGGCCCGGTGGTTCGGCATGCTCCCCGGAGCCCACGGGTGAGCGCCGTAACGGAGCGGCTCGCTGCCGCGAAAGCGGAGGGCAGGAGCGCGCTCATCGGGTACCTTCCCATCGGCTTCCCTACCGTCGAGGGTTCGATCACGGCGATGACCGCGATGGTGGAGGCGGGTGCCGATCTTGTCGAGGTAGGGATTCCCTACACCGACCCCGTGCTCGATGGCCCCGTGATCCAGCACGCGGCGGAAGCCTCCCTCGCTGGGGGAACGAGGGTCAAGGACGCCTTCACGGCGGTACGCGCGATCACCGAGGCCGGCGCCCCCGCCGTCGTCATGACGTACTACAACCCGATCCTGCAATACGGCCTGGAAAGGTTCGCGACCGATCTGGCCGCCGCGGGGGGTGCGGGCGTGATTACACCGGACCTGACCCCCGACGTCGGGGGAGACTGGATCGCGGCGGCGTCGAACGCGGGGATCGATCGCATCTTCCTCGTCGCCCCAAGTTCGACCCCCGAGCGACTCCACCTGACGGTGGCCGCCACGACGGGCTTCGTCTACGCCGCTTCCCTCATGGGGGTGACGGGGGAACGCTCCGCGGTCGGTGAGGCGGCGGAACGACTCGTCGCGCGCACGAGGGAAGCCGGAGCCGAGTACGTATGTGTGGGGTTGGGGGTCTCTACCGGAGTGCAAGCCGCCGAGGTCGCCCGATACGCTGACGGGGTCATCGTGGGCAGCGCGTTCGTGCGCACCCTCGTGGATTCGCCTACCCTGGAGGACGGCGTGGTCGCCCTAAAGGCGAAGGTCGCCGAGATGGCACAGGGAGTGAGAGGACAGCAATGATCCGGACGAGCATTCCGAGCCCTCCCGAGAACTGGGCCTCGATTCCCCTATGGGGAGATCTCCGCATCCACGTGTACGCCTTGGCGATCCTCACGGGCGTCTTCTTCGCCATCTGGTTGACACAGCGACGGTGGGTGGCTCGCGGGGGGAACCCCGCGGCGATCGAGGAAATCGCGGTGTGGGCGGTGCCCTTCGGAATTGTCGGGGGGCGTCTCTATCACGTGGTCTCCACGCCCGGACCATACTTCGGCACGGACGGCCACCCCCTCGAAGCGTTCAAGATCTGGCAAGGGGGCCTCGGGATTTGGGGAGCCGTAGCCGTCGGAGCACTCGGCGCATGGATCGGTGCCCGACGACAGCACGTATCGTTCTCCGCCTTCATGGACGCCGCGGCACCCGCGGTGCTGATCGCCCAGGCGATCGGTCGCATCGGTAACTACTTCAACCAGGAGTTGTTCGGAGGGCCGACGAGCCTTCCGTGGGGTCTGGAGATTCCTTACGACAGTCCGGCGTTCCCTCGGGATGCCACGACCGGGGCGCGGCTATACGCGGAGGGACAACTCTTCCACCCCACGTTCCTGTACGAGATGCTGTGGGCCCTTGCGGGAGCGGCCCTCATCATCATCCTCGACCGCCGCCTACGGCTTCGCTACGGACGCGTGTTCTGGCTCTACGTCATCGTCTACACCTCCGGTCGCCTGTGGATCGAGATGCTTCGCATCGACGAAGCCGTATACGTGTTCGGCGTCCGCATCAACGTGTGGGTCGCGGCGCTCGTCCTGCTCCTGGGCATCGGGATGTTCGTCCTCGTCGGCCGTCGCCACGAGGGGGAACCGATCGACGACACCCCCGCTCGTTCGCTTGAGGCCCCTCAAGCCGCCAAGGGAAAGTCGACACCCCCACAGAAGTGAGGCACAACGGTTCGCGGTACTCTGGTATTCCTCGCTTGACACGGGACGACGGCGCCCCTCAACCCCCACAAGACCGGCACGTGCCGGAAGACTGAAGGACGGTGTGATGGCCGCTCACGGAGGCGTCCACGAGTCGGGTCACGGATTCTACGACCCCGCACACGAGCACGACTCGTGTGGAGTGGCGTTCGTCGCCACCCTCAGGGGGACCCCGGGGCGTGACATCGTCGATGCTGGCCTGGCGGCGCTTCGCAACCTGGAACACCGTGGTGCCGTCGGAGCGGAACAGGAAACGGGGGATGGGGCGGGAATCCTCACCCAGATTCCCGACGCCTTCCTCCGAAAGGTCGTCGACTTCGACCTTCCCCCCGTCGGTTCGTACGCCGTGGGTATCGCGTTCCTCACACCGGGACGTGAGGACATCGAGGTGAAGGCCGTCTCGAGCGCGGCGACCAAGGAGGGTGTGAAGGTTCTGGGGTGGCGCGACGTTCCCGTCGATCCCACCCCGGTCGGCCCGTCCGCCCGCGAAGCTATACCGGAGTTCCGCATGGTCGTCATGGCAGCGGAGGGACTCTCGGGGATCGATCTGGACCGCAAGGTCTATCGGGTTCGGCGTCGAGCGGAACACTCCAAGGATGTGTTCTTCGCGTCGCTTTCGGCGCGCACCTTAACGTACAAGGGGATGGTGACCACCTATCAACTCGAGAAGGTCTTCCCCGACCTCCTCGACCCCGATTTCGCTTCCGAGATCGCGATGGTTCACTCGCGGTTCTCGACGAACACCTTCCCGTCGTGGCGACTCGCCCAACCGTTGCGTGCCATCGCCCACAACGGGGAAATCAACACGTTGAGGGGCAACCGCAACTGGATGGCCGCCCGCGAAGGCCTCCTCGCTTCGCCACTGTTGGGGAACACCAAGGATCTGAGCCCCATTTGTACCCCAACCGGATCCGACACGGCCAACTTCGACGAGGTCCTCGAACTTCTCTGCCTTGGGGGTCGTAGCCTCCCCCATGCCGTCCTCATGATGATTCCCGAGGCGTGGCAGAACAATCCCGAGATCGACCCCGCCCGGCGTGCCTTCTACGAATACCACGGGTGCCTCATGGAGCCGTGGGATGGTCCCGCCGCCCTTCACTTCAGCGACGGCACGCTTGTGGGCGCCGTCCTCGACCGCAATGGCCTTCGCCCCGGTCGGTTCTGGGTGACGGACGACGGCCTTGTGGTCGCCGGCTCCGAGGCGGGACTCCTGGACATCGATCCCGCGAAGGTGATTCGCAAGGGCCGACTCCAACCGGGGAGGATGCTGCTCGTCGACACCGCGGAGGGGCGGATCATCGAGGACTCGGAGATCAAGACCACCCTTGCCGCGGAGCACCCGTACGAGGAATGGCTTGCGGGAAACATGGTTCGGCTCTCCGACCTGCCGGACCGCGAACACGTCTCCCACTCCAGTAGTTCGGTAGCCCGACGTCAGCGGACGTTCGGATACACGGAAGAGGACCTCAAAGTCATCCTGGCTCCGATGGCGCGGAACGGAGCGGAGCCCATCGGCGCCATGGGCAGCGACACCCCGATTGCGGCGCTCTCGAACCGCCCCAGGATGCTCTTCGACTACTTCACTCAGATCTTCGCGCAGGTGACCAACCCGCCGCTCGACGCCATCCGCGAGGAAATCGTCACCGCGCTGAGCGACACCATCGGCCCCGAACCGAACCTCTTCGAGACGACGGCCGACCACGCTCGCAAACTGGTCCTCGATTTCCCCGTGATCGACAACGACGAACTCGCCAAGATCATGCACATCGACGCCGATCCCAAGGCCAAGGGGGCGTTCCGGGCCCATCGCATCTCGGGCCTCTACCCCGTCCGGGCGGGGGGCGAGGGACTGGCCGCCCGACTCGAGGAGATTTTTGCGGAGTGCGATCAGGCGCTCGCGGACGGGGCGAGTTTCGTTGTCCTCTCCGACCGTGACTCCGACATCGACCGTGCCCCCATCCCATCGCTGCTGCTCACGAGTGCGGTCCACCACCACCTCGTCCGCCAGCACACTCGCACCCAATTGGCTCTCATCATCGAGGCGGGTGACGTGAGGGAGACTCACCACGTTGCGCTGCTCATCGGTTACGGGGCCGCCGCCGTCAATCCGTACCTCGCGATGGAAACGGTCGAGGAACTCGCCAGCCAGGGGTTCCTCGGAAACCTGACACCAGCGAAGGCCCAGCGAAACCTCATCAAGGCCCTCGGCAAGGGGGTCCTCAAGGTGATGTCGAAGATGGGAATTTCGACGATTGCCTCCTACCGGGGTGCCCAAGTGTTCGAGGCCGTCGGCCTATCGAAGAAACTCGTCGACCGGCACTTCGCCGGTACCCCCAGCCAGATCGACGGGGTTGGGCTTGACGTCATCGCGGACGAGGTGGCGAAGCGGCACGCCGACGCCTACCCCCACTCGGGTGCGTTGCAGCCCCACCGGGGGCTCAATAGCGGAGGCGAGTACCAGTGGCGGCGCGACGGCGAGGAGCACCTCTTCGACCCCGACTCCATCTTCAAGCTCCAGCATGCGACCCGCACGCGGCAGTACGCGGTCTTCAACGAGTACACCGATCTCATCGATAACCAGTCGAAGCGCCTCATGACGATTCGGGGGTTGTTCGAGTTCGCAAGCGACCGGGAACCGATTCCCCTCGAAGAAGTCGAGCACGTCAGTGACATCGTCAAGCGGTTCAGCACGGGCGCGATGTCCTACGGCTCCATCTCCGAAGAAGCCCACACGACGCTGGCCGTCGCGATGAACCACCTGGGCGCCCGGTCGAATACGGGAGAAGGAGGAGAGCTCCCCGATCGTCTCTACGATCCGGAGCGTCGCAGCGCGATCAAGCAGGTCGCCTCCGGTCGTTTCGGGGTGACGAGTGAGTACCTCGTGAACGCCGATGACATTCAGATCAAGATGGCCCAAGGCGCCAAGCCGGGGGAGGGCGGTCAACTCCCGGGCCCCAAGATCTATCCCTGGATCGCGAAAACCCGACACTCGACCCCCGGTGTCGGCCTAATCTCCCCCCCTCCGCACCACGACATCTACTCGATCGAGGATCTCAAGCAACTGATCCACGACCTCAAGAACGCCAACAGGAACGCTCGGATCCACGTCAAGCTCGTCTCCGAGGTGGGGGTAGGGACGGTCGCGGCCGGGGTCGCCAAGTGCAAGTCGGACGTCGTCCTCATCTCCGGCTCCGATGGCGGGACGGGGGCGAGCCCCCTGACGTCCATCAAGCACGCGGGTGCCCCATGGGAGATCGGCCTAGCCGACACCCAGCAGACCCTCGTCGGCAACCGCTTGCGGGACCGAATCGTCGTCCAGGTCGATGGACAGATGAAAACCGGTCGGGACGTCGTGATCGCAGCGCTCCTGGGTGCGGAGGAGTACGGGTTCGCCACGGCTCCCCTCGTCGTTTCGGGATGCATCATGATGCGGGTCTGCAACCAGGACACGTGCCCCGTCGGTGTCGCCACCCAGAATCCCGAATTGCGGGAGAGATTCACCGGGAAACCGGAGTACGTCGAGACGTACTTCGAGTACATCGCTCGACAGGTGCGTGAGATTCTCGCCCGCCTGGGATTCCGGACGTTGGAGGAGGCGATCGGTCACGTCGAGGTGTTGGAGACGCGGGCGGCGATCGAGCACTGGAAGGCGAAGGGACTTGACCTTGAACCGATTCTCGCCCGCCCGCCGGAGGGGGTGCCGCTCCACCAATCCGTTCCGCAGGATCACGGACTCGACAAGGCCCTTGACCTCGAATTGATCCAGGAAGCCGCCCCCGCGCTGGAGCGAGGAGAGCCCGTCGTTATCACGCGCGCGGTTCGGAACGTCAACCGCACGATCGGGACGATGCTCGGTCACGAGGTGACGAAGCGTTACCGTTCGGCGGGACTCCCCGACGACACGATCACCGTCGAGTGCAACGGATCGGTGGGACAGTCGTTCGGGGCCTTCGTGCCACGCGGCATCACCTTGCGCCTCTTCGGTGACGCAAATGACTACGTCGCCAAGGGGCTCAGCGGTGGGCGGGTCATCGTGCGGCCCGCACGGGAAGCGATGCTGGACGACTCGTCTGACGTCATCGCGGGCAACGTCATCGGCTACGGCGCCACGAGCGGGGAACTCTTCCTTCGCGGACAGGTCGGAGAACGATTCCTCGTACGAAACTCCGGAGTGACGGCGGTGGTGGAAGGAGTGGGGGACCACGCGCTCGAGTACATGACGGGTGGAACGGCCGTCGTTTTGGGCAGGACGGGCCGGAACCTCGGCGCGGGGATGTCGGGTGGGACGGGTTATGTCCTCGACCTGCGGCCGGAGCGTGTCAACGTTGACGCCCTCGCCAATGGCGAGTTGATCCTCAGTCCACTCGACCCCGAGGACGAAGCGATCGTCAAGGCGTTGGTCGAGAAGCACCAAGCGGAGACCGATTCCCCTCACGCCAGGAAACTTCTGGCGGAATGGGAGGACGCGAAGGCCCGATTCACGCGGGTGCTTCCCGCCCGGTATGCGCGGGTGCGAGAAGTCCTCGCCTCGATCGAGGAGAAGGGCGGCGACCTTTCCGCCCCCGGCGCCTGGGAAGAATTCCTGGAGGTGACCAGTGGCTGATCCACGAGGATTTCTGACCTATCGGGAGCGTGAGTTGCCCCCGTCGCGTCCCGTTCCCCTTCGGCTCCTCGACTGGAAGTCCGTCAAGGACGAGCGGGCCAAGGACCTTGAAGCGCTTTCCCGTCAGGCGAGCCGGTGCATGAACTGTGGCGTGCCGTTTTGCCATCAAGGGTGCCCGCTGGGCAACCTCATTCCGGACTGGAACGATCTCGTCTGGCGGGGCCAGTGGAAGGAAGCGGCTGACCGCCTCCACGCGACCAACAACTTCCCCGAATTCACCGGGAGGGTATGCCCCGCCCCGTGCGAAACGTCCTGCGTCCTGGGGATCAACCAGCCCGCGGTGACCATCAAGAACATCGAGGTCTCGATCATCGACAAGGCGTTCGAGGAGGGGTACGTCACGCCTTTCATTTCCGGCCGACAGACGGACAAGACGATCGCGATCGTCGGTTCGGGGCCCGCGGGCCTTGCCGCAGCCCAGCAACTGACCCGCGCGGGTCACACGGTCGTGGTGTTCGAGAAGGCCGACGAGTTGGGGGGATTGCTTCGCTACGGCGTGCCCTCGTTCAAGATGGAGAAGGGGCACATCGACCGACGCATTGCCCAGATGACGGAGGAAGGTACGCGCTTCCGCACGAACACCAACGTCGGAACGGATGTGACGTGGAAGGAGCTTCGGGAGCGCTACGACGCGGTGCTCATCGCAACGGGGTCGAGCGTTCCGAGGGACCTTCCCGTGGTGGGGCGGCAAGCGAAGGGGATCTACTTCGCCATGCCCTACCTCACCGAAAGCAACAGAGCTTCCGCCGGCGAGTCGGTGGAAAACCAGATCACCGCGAAGGACAAGAACGTCGTCATCATCGGGGGTGGCGACACGGGATCGGACTGCCTCGGGACGGCGCTCCGCCAGGGCGCGAAGTCGGTCACGACGCTGGCGATCGGAATGCGTCCCCCGGAGGAGAGGGACCCCCGATCCCAGCCGTGGCCCACGTACCCGTTGTTGTTCGACGTTTCGACCTCCCATGAGGAGGGCGGAGAACGGGATTTCCACGCCAACACCGTCGAATTCTTGACCGACGAGAATGAGCGGTTGATCTCCGTGCGGTTGGCTCGCACCGAGATCATGCCCGACGGCTCACGAGGGTCCGCCCCGGGAACCGTACGGGAGATTCCCGTCGACATGGTTCTGATCGCCATGGGCTTCACCGGTCCGGACACCACAACGCTGGTGAGCCAACTCGGGACCGAAGTCACCCCTCGGGGCGCGATTGCGCGAGACGATAGGTATGCCACCACCGCGGACGGCGTGTTTGTGGCCGGCGACGCGGGCCGCGGACAGTCGCTCGTTGTCTGGGCGATCGCAGAAGGTCGAGCGGCCGCAGCAGCGGTGGATACTTATCTCATGGGTAGCACGGAACTCCCGGCGCCCGTCACGCCGCGCACGATGGCGATGCGCGCCTCGTAATCAAAGGTTGGACACCATGCGAAACGCGAAAATCGTCTGCACCATTGGCCCGGCAACGGCATCCCTTGCCCAGATGCGCAAGATGGTCGCCGCCGGAATGGACGTGGCGAGGATCAACCGTAGCCACGGTTCCTACGAGGAGCACCAGGCGGTGTACGACAACGTCCGCCGGGCAGCGCAGGAGAGTGGAAGAAACGTCGCCGTCCTCGTCGACCTCCAAGGCCCCAAGATTCGACTCGCCCGGTTCAAGGACGGACCGTACGAGCTGGAGGAAGGCGACACCTTCACCATCACGACGCGCGACGTCGAGGGCACCAAGGAGATCTGCGGGACGACGTTCGAGGGGCTGCCGGGAGATTCTCGCGTGGGCGATCCACTCCTCATCGATGACGGAAAGGTGACCCTTCGAATCACGGAGGTGACCGATACCGATGTCGTGACGACGGTCGAGGTCGCGGGCGAGGTGTCCAACAACAAGGGCATCAACCTTCCCGGTGTGGCGGTCTCGGTCCCGGCTCTCTCCGAGAAGGACGCTAACGACCTCCGGTGGGCCCTCAAACTAGGCACCGACTTCGTCGCCCTCTCGTTCGTTCGCTCCGCGAAGGACTACAAGGACGTCAAGAAGATCATGAAGGAAGTGGGGCGCAAGGTCCCCGTCATCGCCAAGGTCGAAAAGCCTCAGGCGGTCGCGAACCTCAAGGGAATCGTCAAGGCTTTTGACGGCATCATGATCGCGCGCGGCGATCTGGGGGTGGAGATGCCGCTGGAAGAGGTTCCCCTCATTCAGAAGAACGCCATCGACCTTTGCCGTTCCCAGTCCAAGCCCGTCATTGTCGCGACCCAGGTTCTCGAGTCCATGACCGACTCGCCCCGCCCGACGCGAGCGGAGACCTCCGACTGCGCCAACGCCGTCCTTGACGGAGCCGACGCCATCATGCTGTCGGGAGAGACGTCGATCGGCGAGTATCCGATCCTGACGGTCGAGACCATGGCGCGCATCATCAAGGTCACGGAGGAGCAGGGACACCAGAGGATCGCCCCCTTCGTCTGGCTCCCGAAAACCAAGGGTGGGGCCATCACTCAATCCGTCGTAGAAATCGCTGAGCGTCTCAAGGTGAAGGCCATCGCGATCTTCACCCAGTCGGGCGACTCCGCGCAGCGCATGTCTCGCCTCCGTTCCGAAATTCCCATGTACGCCTTCACCCCAGAACCGGCGACGCGGGCGAGGCTCGCGCTGTCGTGGGGGATTCACGCAGAACTCGTCGAGAAACTCCCCGACGTGAAGGCGATGGTCGCTCTGGTGGACACGACGTTTGTCGACCACGGAGTCGCCCAGATGGGAGACATGATCGCCGTCGTGGCCGGTACGCCCATCGGAACCCCGGGAACGACGAACTCCATTCTGGTACGTCAAGTCGGGCAACCGGTCGGCTAGAAGAACGCGACGAGCCCGTCCCCGTGTCGGGGCGGGCTCGATCCAACCGGGGCCCTGCCCAGGAGGTGGACTGCTCGAAACGAGGCGTGTTGGACACCGGGTTCACCGCCCCCTAGACTGCGACAGGTTGACCAACACGGTGAGAAGACAACCCACCGCGTATCGGGACATCATCCAAAACGCATAGGAAGGCACCCACGATGGCTGCAACGAAAACGACCAACAAGGTCTGGGTATATGGATTCGACCAGGTGGACGCCGCGCAGGAGTACTGCGGTGGCGACTGGGACAAGGTTCGGGGACTCCTGGGGGGAAAGGGTGCCAACCTTGGTGAGATGACCCGTATCGGGGTTCCCGTCCCTCCGGGATTCACCGCGACCACCGAGGCGTGCAACGCCTACCAGAAGGACGGGAAGTTCCCCGACGGGATGTGGGAGCAAGTGCTGAGCGCCCTCAAGGAGGTCGAGTCCAAGACGGGCAAGAAGTTCGGTGACCCCACCAACCCCTTGCTGGTTTCGGTTCGTTCCGGCGCGAAGTTCTCGATGCCCGGAATGATGGACACCGTCCTCAACGTCGGCCTCAACCCCGAGGTCGTCGAGGGCATGGTCAAACTCATCGGCGATCCGCGCTTCGTCTACGACTCGTACCGCCGACTCGTTCAGATGTTCGGCTCCGTCGTCCTCGGTATTCGCGACGAGCCTTTCCAGGAGGTCCTTGAGACTCAGCGCGAAAAGCGCAAGATCGATTCCGACGCCGACCTGTCCCCGGAGGACCTCAAGGAGATCGTGGGGGCCTTCAAGGCGATCGTGAAGCGTTACGCACGTATCGACTTCCCCACGGACCCGTACGAGCAACTGCGCCTGGCCGCCGAAGCGGTCTTCAAGTCATGGGGTGGCAAGCGTGCCGTCGATTATCGCAACGCCACCAACATCCCCCACGACCTGGGCACCGCGGTGAACATCCAGACAATGGTGTTCGGCAACATGGGAGACACCTCGGCTACCGGCGTTGCGATGACCCGCAGTTCGACGACGGGCGAGCCCCACCTCGAGGGCGACTACCTGCCAAACGCCCAGGGCGAGGACGTCGTCGCGGGTATTCGCGTCACCAGGACGGTCGACGATCTCAAGAAGGACATGCCCGAGTCGTACAAAGAGTTTGCCGAGATCGCGAAGCGACTGGAGAAGCACTACCGCAACATGCAGGACATGGAGTTCACCATCGAGCGGGGCAAGCTCTGGCTCCTGCAGACGCGCGATGGAAAGCGCACCGCGCAGTCCGCTGTGCGGATCGCGGTCGACATGGTTGACGAGGGCCTGATCACTGCCGAGGAAGCCGTGCTGCGGGTCCAGCCCGACCAGTTGGACTTCTTCCTGCATCCCCAGTTCACCCCCGAGTCCAAGGCGACGGCCGCCGAGAGCGGTACGCGAATCGCCACCGGCTTGAACGTTTCCCCCGGAGCCGCCGTCGGTGTGATCGCGTTCGACGCCGACCTTGCCGAGCGGTGGACGAAGGAAGACAAGAAGCAGGTCATCATGGTCCGTCCGGAAACCAAGCCGGACGACGTCCACGGCATGCTCGCCGCCCAGGGCATTCTCACCAGCAGGGGTGGCCGTACCAGCCACGCCGCGTTGGTGGCCCGCCAGTTCGGCCGACCCGCCGTTGTGGGTGTTGCCGCGCTCGACATCGACATGAACGGCCGAGTGATGACCGTCGGGGAGCGTGAGATCAAGGAAGGCGACTGGATCTCGATCGATGGCACCACTGGTGAGGTCTACCTCGGGCAGATGGAGACCATGATCCCCGACTTGGACGACCCGTGGCTCTCCAAGCTGTTGGGTTGGGCCGACGACTTCCGCCAGCTGCAGGTCTGGGCCAACTCCGACTACCCCGCTGACGCCGAACGCGCCCGCAAGTACGGAGCCCAGGGCATCGGGCTGTGCCGCACGGAGCACATGTTCTTCGAGCCCGAGCGTTTGCCGATCGTCCAGAAGATGATCACATCGACGTCGCCGACGGAGAGGCGTGAAGCCCTTGAGGCCCTGTTGCCCTTCCAGCGGAACGACTTCGCTGGGCTGTTCCGGGTGATGGATGGTCTGCCGGTGATCATCCGGTTGATCGACCCGCCGCTTCATGAGTTCCTGCCCTCGTTCGAGGAACTGACCAACCAGTTGGCCGACGGCAAGATTCGGTTGATGAAGGCCGGCACCCTGAAGGAGATCGACGACATCCTGGAGAACGTCGAGGCCGAGACTCAGATGCTGCACCGCGTCGAGGCGTTGCGCGAGTCGAACCCCATGCTGGGGCTTCGCGGCGTTCGCTTGGGCATCATGATCCCCGAACTGACCAAGATGCAGGTTCGCGCGATCTTCGAGGCGGCCTGCGAGGTTCAGGAGGAGGGCATCGAGGTTCACCCGGAGGTGATGATCCCGCTCACGTGCCACGTCAACGAGCTCAAGCGGCAGCGCGAAGTGCTCGAGGCCGAGGCGAAGGAGGTCATGGAGGAGCGTCGCACTCAGGTGAAGTACAAGTTCGGCACGATGATCGAGATCCCGCGGGCGGCGTTGACGACCGGCGAGATCGCGGAATACGCCGAGTTCCTGTCCTTCGGAACCAACGACCTGACTCAGACGACGTTCGGTATCAGCCGCGACGACGCCGAGAGAGGGTTCCTCATCGACTACCTTCAGCAGGGAATCCTCGAGGAGAACCCCTTCGCCAGCATCGACGGCAAGGGTGTCGGTCGACTCATGGGCTTCGCGGTCAAGGAAGGCCGTGCCGTCCGCAAGGAGTTGGAGGTCGGGATCTGTGGTGAGCACGGTGGAGATCCCAAGTCGATCGCCATTTGCCACTCGCTCGGTTTGAACTACGTCAGTTGCTCCCCGTTCCGGGTTCCGATCGCCCGACTGGCGGCGGCTCAAGCGGCTTTGGCAGAGAAGAAGAAGGGCTAAACCTTCTCGTTCTGACTCGGATGGCCCCTGGCGCAGAGCCAGGGGCCATCTTGTTGTTTGGCTAGAAGGGTTTGATCTCGCATCTCGGTCGAGGCATCCTGGGGGTATCCCCCCGCGACGAAAGGCGAGAATCATGATCCGCCGTGCGGCAACGATCGCGTTGGCCATCGCTCTCGTCGTCGCCGGTGGAGGTTGCGACGTGGGAGGGTCAGCACCGGAACAGGCCTCGTCCACATCTCTAGGTACACCCGTCCCGCCGGAACAACCTCCGGACCGCTGGGCCATCTACGCCCTTGACCTCGATACGGGCCACACCAATCTGATCCACTCCCATCCGTACCCCATCGAGAAGATGCGGGTGAACGCGACCGGCGACCGACTCGTCTTCTCGCAAGCCGTTGGGGGAGACGCCTACGAGAACAACGAGATCTTCACCATCGACGTGGACGGGCAGAACCTGACACGGCTCACCGATAACGATGTGTGGGACCTCTACCCGGCGTGGTCGCCCGATGGTTCCTCCATCGCGTTCCTCAGTTTCCGCGACGCCGACCTGGATCTCTACATCATGAACTCCGACGGTTCTGACCAACGGCTGCTCTTCGACTCCGGCAACCACGACGCTGACCTCCAGTGGCAAGGCGACCTCATTGCCTTCACGAGTGGCAGTCGGATCTGGCTCATGAATTCCGATGGGTCAGAGGCGCGGCCCATCACCGATCCCCCTCGAGGTGGAGAGTGGGGCAACGCCGTATTGCCGTTCGGCGACTACGATCCCAGGATCAGTCCCGACGGCACCCAGGTGGAATTCTCGCGCCTGGTCGACGATGCGTCGGAGCACGGCAACTACGATCTGTTCCTCGTCGACATCGACGGCACCAACCTGGTTCGACTCACCGAGACCGGTTACACGCAGGGCGTAGCGGATTGGTCGCACGACGGTGGAAGGCTGATCTACATCCTGGCGGCGATCGACGGCGCGGGCCTCTACGACATCTACATGATGAATGCCGACGGCACCGCCCATCACAACGTCACACCCGACTACTACCCCGACAACTTGGTGATCCACTGGGCGGTCTTCTCGCCGGACGATACCACGGTGTACTTCGTAGGGGAGTGGTGGTGAGAGGCCGCTAGGAGCCCTCCGCACTCGCGTCGTCCGAACGCAGCTCTTCCCAGTTGCGGGGGCCGTGGTCGGGGAGGAGCCTCTCGTAGCCCTCGGAGAACAAGGGAGACGAGATCAGGAAATCCGCGGTGGCGACGTTACAAGCCATCGGGGTGTTCCACACGGTGCTGATGCGTAGCAGGGCCTTCACATCGGGATCGTGGGGCTGCGGCTCCAGCGGGTCCCAGAAGAAGATCAGCATGTCGATCACGCCCTCGGCGATCTTGGCCCCGATCTGCTGGTCGCCTCCCACGGGGCCCGACATGAAGCGATGAATGTGCAGGCCGAGCTCGTATTCGAGCATCGTTCCCGTGGTGCCCGTCGCGTACAGGTGGTGGGGGGCGAGCGATCCCTTGTTGAAACTAGCCCACTCGAGGAGTTCGGCCTTCTTGTTGTCGTGCGCCACGAGCGCGATGTTGTGGATCCTGTCGGTCATGCCGACCTCCCTGGGAGTGAATGAGTGGAGAAACCAATTCGCGCGCAACCGTCCCCACCGCGATCGGCGACGCCGATGCCACAGACTACAGTTTCACGTATGCGCGCACCACGAGCATGGGGAATCCTTGCAGCGTCAACGCTCGCGATCGTCGCGTCGGCCTGCTCGGAGACCGGGCCCGACGCGGGCTCTACGATTGTCCCATCGTTCTCCGGGCCCGTGAACTCCGTGTCCGTCAATGCCGGAGGCTCGGCGTCCGGCGAGTTCTGGGCCGACCAGTTTTACGTCAGTGGGGCGACCTATGGAACCGACTTTCCGATCGATCTAGCGGAGATCCCGGGCGACCCGCCCCCGACCGTCGTCTTCACCCGCGAGCGCTATGGCGAGATGACCTACACCATTCCCGATCGTGTGGGTCCACAGAGCGTCACGCTCTACTTCGTCGAGTCGTACGTGACGGGCCCCGGCCAGCGCTTGTTCGATGTCGCCATCAACGGTGTGACCGTCCTCTCCGATTTCGACATCTTCGCGACGGCAGGGGGCGAGAATCGCGCGATTGCGGTGACCTTCGGAACGACGGCGGATCCGGACGGGAACGTTGTGATCACGTTCACCGCCGGAGTCCAGGAGCCGAAAATCAACGGGATCACCGTCGTCGGAGCGGGAACGACGCCAACACCCGCTCCTGCGGTCATCTCTCGTGCACCCGTGCCGCCCCCGGCTACCCCTGCCGACGCGGAGGCCAGCTCTGGCTGCGGAAAACCGGCCGTTCTCCACAACGGTGAGATCACGATCGAAAGCGGGGGGACACGGTCGTACATTCTTCAAGTCCCCGAAACCTACGACAGCAACCACCCCTACCGCCTGGTGCTGGCCTATCACTGGAGGGGCGGATCCGCGAACGCCGTAGCCAGTGGGATCGGGTCGACCGAGAACCCGTTCTATGGATTGTGGTACGAGGCGAACAGCAGCACCATTTTCGTGGCGCCAACCGGGCTCGGATCGGGCAACAACACCGGGTGGCCAAACGTGGGTGGTCAGGACGTCGCGTTCACCGACGCCATCCTGGAACAGGTCGAGGCCGGACTCTGCATTGACACCACACGCGTGTTCGCCGTCGGATTCAGTTACGGCGCAAGCATGTCGTACGCGCTCGCCTGTGCCCGGCCGGACGTCTTCCGGGGTGTCGCGCTCTTCTCGGGAGGTGACATGAGCGGGTGCGATGGTGGGAGCGAGCCCATCGCTTTCTATGCCTCGCACGGCATCGCGGACGGCACGGTGGACATCTCTTGGGGGCGGTCCGTGCGTGACCACTTCGTTCGCGTCAATGGGGTCACGCCACAGGAGCCGATCGAACCAACGGTCGGTAGCGGGGCTCACGTCTGCACGGTCTACGGTGGCGGCTCGTCGCGGTACCCCGTCGAGTGGTGTGCATTCGATGGGGATCACACGCCGAACCCGCACGACAACGGCGAGGGGACGAGTTGGGCTCCCGCCGAAGTGTGGGCCTTCATCTCCCAGTTCTGATTCACGACGAACCGATGCCGCTCGTGGTGCCCCGAGTGGGAGTCGAACCCACACTGGTACGGGTTTGAGCCGTATGCCTCTGCCGGTTGGGCTATCGGGGCG
>CAZMCU010000014.1:0-35672 GCA_964564915.1 uncultured Demequinaceae bacterium
GGGGGACGACGCCGACGAGGGCAACGACGATGTCGCGGGGGACGACGCCGACGAGCGCAACGACGCCGATGGGGGTGACGACACCCGGTCGGGTTGGTCCGGACGCATCCGAGAGTTGATGCGACACTAGGCGCGTGAGCGCCCACCGACCGTCAACCCCTCGTTCCGACCGGCTGCGTGGGCGCTGGGCGGGGGGTTTCGGCAGGAAGCTCTTAGGGGTCCTCGCGCGTCCCGCCCTCGCGGACATCGATTGGGAGGAACTCGAGGAAGCCCTTCTCGTCGCCGACGTCGGGGTGGAGGCGACGGACACCATCGTGGCGGCCCTGCGCGAGCGCCTGAAGCGCGATCGCGCGGCAGACGCCAAAGAGGCGGTTCGAGAGGAACTCGTCCGCATCCTCGATCCCTCCGCGGATCGGACGCTCGCGATCGGTTCGCCGGGAGACGGGGAGGCCGCGACGGTGGTCGTGGTGGGGGTCAACGGTGTGGGAAAGACGACCACCGTTGGCAAGCTGGCTCGGCTGCTCGTCGAAGACGGTTACAGCGCGATGATCGGGGCTGCGGATACGTTCCGCGCGGCCGCGGCCGACCAGGTGGCGACGTGGGGTGCCCGGGCGGGGATCGCGGTGGTACGGTCCGACCGCGATGGGGGAGATCCCGCCGCGGTCGCCTTCGAGGCGTCTCAGCGTGCGCGAGACACCGGCACCGACGTGTTGCTCGTGGACACCGCGGGGCGCCTCCAGAACAAGCGGGACCTCATGGACGAGCTGGGGAAGATCCTCCGCGTCCTCTCTCGCGCGCGACCGATCGCCGAGGTCCTCCTCGTGCTCGACGCGACAACGGGGCAGAACGGACTCAAGCAAGCGAGGGTCTTCCAGGAGGCCGCGTCGATCACGGGCATCGTCCTGGCCAAACTCGACGGATCGGCGAAGGGAGGCGTCGTCGTCCAGGTCCAACGCGAACTCGGCGTGCCCGTCAAGTTCGTTGGTCTCGGTGAGAAAGCGGACGACCTTGTCCCCTTCGACCCGGAGGCGTTCGTCGAGGGCTTGCTCGCCTAACCCCTCCACGCCTTCCCGCAACACACTGTTTACCTGGCGGGCGATTCCGTAACGCCGTCGAAACACTCCAGCGGCCCCGGCGAAACGCGCGTACGCGACTCTTGCCTTACTGCCAGCCGCCCGGTTGGAGAGAGGAGAAGCGAGAACATGGAATTCGCGTTGGATACCGGCAACACCGCGTGGATGATCTCAGCGACCGCCCTCGTCCTGCTCATGACGCCAGCCTTGGCATTTTTCTACGGCGGCATGGTGCGTACGAAATCCGTGCTCAACATGATGATGATGTCGTTCGTCAGTTTGGGCACGGTCGCGGTCATCTGGGTCATCTACGTATACGGTCTGACCTTTGGGCCGGGATCGTCGTCCAGTTCGATCATCGGAAACCCCAGTGGCCTGATCGGGCTCAATGGGGTCGACGACACCAATAGTCTTGCCGCAGGTTCGGGGGTTCCGTTCCTCGTGATGGTCGCGTTCCAGGCGACCTTCGCGATCATTACGGTTGCCTTGATCAGCGGCTCGATCGCCGACCGCACCAAGTTCCTGTCGTGGTCCATCTTTACGATCCTGTGGATCACGCTGGTGTACGCACCCATCGCGCACGCCGTCTGGGGTGGTGGTCTTCTTGGTCCGCTCGGGCCGATCGCCGAGCACCTGTCCGTCCCGATTGACTTCGCCGGTGGAACGGTGGTTCACATCAACGCCGGTGCGGCCGGCCTGGCGCTCGCCCTCGTGCTGGGCAGGCGCAAGGGCTTCGGTAAGGAGCCGATGCGTCCCCACAACCTCCCGTTCGTCATGCTCGGTGCGGCCCTCCTGTGGTTTGGGTGGTTCGGGTTCAACGCCGGGTCGGAGTTCGCAGCCGACGCTACGGCTGGTCGTGCGTTCCTCAACACCACCGTCGCTCCGGCCTTCGCGCTGCTCGGCTGGCTCCTCGTGGAAAAGATCCGCGATGGTCGGCCAACCTCGCTCGGTGCCGCGTCCGGTATCGTCGCGGGACTGGTGGCCGTTACCCCGGCCGCGGCGTCCGTCGACACGTGGGGTGCGCTGTCGATCGGCTTCATCGCCGGTATCGTCTGCTCCCTTGCCGTGGGACTCAAGTACAAGCTGGGATTCGACGACTCGCTTGACGTTGTCGGTGTCCACTTCGTCGGAGGCTGGGTGGGCACCCTGCTCATCGGGTTCTTCGCCAACTTGAACGAGGGAACCACGTGGGCTCCGAATCTCGGCAACACCGAAGGTCCGCTACCCCACAACGGCTTGTTCTATGGTGGTGGGTGGAGCCAACTCGGGGCACAAGGCATCGCCGCACTCGCGGCGACGGTCGTGTCCTTCGTCATCACTTTGGGTATCGCCATCGCGATCAAGAAGGTGATCGGGTTCCGCGTTACTGAAGCGGTCGAGGTCGCTGGCATCGACCTCGCGGAGCACGGCGAGACTGCCTACGAGGAGGCTAAGTAGTCATGAAATTGATCACCGCTATCATTCAGCCGCACCGCCTTGAGGAGGTCCGCTCGGCACTCGCGAGCGCCGGAGTCAAGGGGATCACGGTCACGGAGACATCGGGGTATGGCCGCCAGAAGGGCCACACCGAGGTCTACCGGGGAGCCGAATACGTCATCGACCTTCTTCCGAAGGTCAAGGTCGAGGTTGTCGTGGACGACGCCGACGCGAAGTCGACCGTCGACGCGATCGTCGCGGCGGCCCAGACCGGAGAAATCGGTGACGGCAAGGTATGGACAACGAAGGTCGAGGACATCGTGCGCGTCCGAACGGGCGAGCGCGGGTCGGCTGCGATCTAGAAAACATGTCGAAAGGATCTGGTTCCGGCCAGTCCCGCAAGTCGCGTGAGGTCCCGCATCCCCCAGGGGTGCGGGACCTCAAGCGCGAACGGTTCGACCTCGATGCCACCCTGGTGGCGCAGGGGGTCTCCGGTCAGAAGCGGCGGCTCGCGTTGGGCGAGCTCGTGTTCCGCAGGCTCGCCGAGCATTGGGACGAGTGTGAGGGCCCAGCGGTGGGAGTCGCCCTGGGAGCGGTGGGAAGCATCGGGCGATGCGACGCCGGGCCCATCAGCGACCTCGACCTCATCCTCATCCACGACGGCTCCACGCACTCCAAGGAAACGATCGCGAACCTTGCTCAACGGCTGTGGTACCCCATCTGGGATGCCGGACTCGACCTGGACTACTCGGTCCGATCCATCCAGGATTGCCGTCAGGTCGCCTCGCGTGACCTTCCCGCCGCCGCGGGACTCCTCGACGTCGCCTGCGTCGCGGGCGACGCCGATGTGGTCGAGCGGGCCCAATCCGCGATCCTCGCGGACTGGAGAAGCGCGGCGCGCACGAGGCTTCCCGACCTCCTTGAGGCGTCGCGTGAGCGTGCCGAGCGATTCGGCGAACTCGCCTACCTCATCGAGCCGAATCTCAAGGAGTCGCGCGGGGGATTGAGGGACGTCGTCGGGTTATCCGCTCTCGCGGCGACGTGGCTCGCCGATCGGCCCCACGGCGCGGTCGACGCTGCGGCGGACCACCTCCTCGACGTGAGGGACTGCCTCCAGCGCGTGACCAAGCGTCCTCAGGTCATCCTGGGCCGCCACGTGGCTGCCAAGGTAGCGGAGGGGGTAGGACTCGAATCCGCCGACGATCTTCTCGCGTCGCTCGCCGACGCCGGACGGAGGATCGCCTACGCCCTTGACCTCACCGAGCGCGACGCGAGGCGGTCCTTGGAGCGATCGGGGAGGGGATCGGTCGCATTCCTCGCGCGCAGAAGAAACACGGTCCCGCGGTACCGTCCGGTGGCGCGCGGGTTGATCGCGGTCGACGGCGACCTCGCCTTGGCGATGGATGCCCGACCGGAAGAGGACGCCATCCTTCCTCTCCGAGCCGCCGCGGTTGCCGCCACGACAGGACTAAAGCCCACGCCGGGACTTCTCGCCGCGATCCGCTCCACCCCCGACTTGCCCGACCCGTGGCCGCAGGAGGCGCTGGACCTCTTCTTGGAGATGCTGCGCGGGTCCGCCAACCTCGTGACGGTGTGGGAAGCCATCGATCTGTCCGGCTGCATCGTGCGGTGGATTCCCGAGTGGGAGGGGATTCGGAACCGTCCTCAACGCAGCCCCGTGCATCGATTCACCGTCGACCGCCACTCCGTCGAGGCCGTCGTCAGGGCAGGGCCCCTCCTCGGCATCGCCGCCGACCCGGATCTGTTGCTCCTCTCCGCGCTCTTCCACGACATTGGGAAGACCGCGGGCGCGACCGACCACTCCGTCGTCGGCGCCGCGCTCATGCCCGCGATATCGAAGCGCATGGGACTTCCGAAGAAGCTCGCCACCGACCTCGACATCCTCGTGCGGCATCACCTCCTGCTCGCCGATCTCGCGACGAAACGGGACCCCGAGTCGCCGAAGACCGCGCGGGCGTTGTTGGCGCCCCTCGACGGTCGCCGCGACCTCCTCTCGACCCTGCGGGCCCTCACCGAGGCGGACGCCATCGCGGCTGGTCCCAAGGCGTGGGGGCCATGGCGGGAGAAGCTCGTGGATGCCCTCATGCGGACGGCCCAGAGCGAACTCGACGCGACCGCGCGCACCTGAACCGTCGGGCACCCTCCGGGTAGGCTGGACGCGATCGATCCACCCCCAACCCCGAAGGGAGACCCGTGTTCGCGACGCTCTCCGACCGCCTCGCGGCGACCTTCCGAAACCTCAGGGGAAAGGGGCGCCTTTCGGAAGCGGATATCGACGCGACCATCCGGGAGATCCGTCGGGCCCTCCTCGACGCGGATGTCGCCGTCTCCGCGGTCAAGGCGTTCACCGCGTCCGTCCGGGAGCGGGCGCTCGGCGCGGAGGTCGCGGCGGCTCTCAACCCCGCCCAGCAGGTCGTCAAGATTGTCCAGGAGGAACTCGTCGTCGTCCTCGGGGGAACGGCGCGACCCCTCCACCGTGCCAAGACCGGTCCGACGGTCATCATGCTCGCCGGCCTTCAGGGATCGGGCAAGACGACGTTCGCGGGCAAACTCGCGCATCACCTGAAGTCCAAGGGCGAGACCCCCCTCCTCGTTGCGGCCGACCTGCAGCGGCCCAATGCCGTCACGCAGTTGCAGGTGGTTGGCGAACGCGCGGGCGTCCCCGTCTTCGCCCCGGAGCCCGGGGTGACGAGCGAGGACCAGAAGCCGACCGGCAATCCCGTCAAGGTCGCGGAACGGTCGATCAAGGAGGCTTCCTCCAAGCACCACTCCGTCCTCATCGTCGACACCGCTGGACGCCTCGGAATCGACGCCGAGATGATGAAGCAAGCCGCCGACATCCGCAAAGCCATCTCCCCCCACGAGGTTCTCTTCGTCATCGACGCGATGGTCGGCCAGGACGCCGTCGCGACGGCGCACGCTTTCCAGGAGGGTGTCGACATCACGGGCGTTGTCCTCACCAAACTCGACGGAGACGCGAGGGGTGGTGCCGCCCTGAGCGTCACCCACGTCACCGGGTTGCCGATCATGTTCGCCTCGACCGGGGAGAAGGTGACCGACGTCGAGGTGTTCCACCCCGATCGCATGGCCTCCCGCATCCTCGACATGGGAGACGTCCTCACGCTGATCGAGCAAGCCGAGCAGTCGTTCGATGCCAAGGAAACGGCGCGGATGACGGCCAAGGTGGTCAAGGGGCAAGCCTTCACCCTCGACGACTTCCTCTCCCAGATGCAGCAATTGAAGAAGATGGGCTCGATGGGGAAGATGCTGTCGATGCTTCCCGGCATGGGGCAAGCGCGGGACGCGATCGAGAACCTCGACGAGAAGGAGATCGCGCGGACCGAGGCGATTATCCAGGCGATGACGCCCGCGGAACGCCTCGACGTCACCATCCTCAACGGATCCCGTCGCGGCAGGATTGCGCGCGGCTCCGGGACCACCGTCACGGCGGTCAATTCGCTCGTCAAGCGCTTCACCGAGGCCCAGAAGATGATGAAGACGATGGGTAAGGGGGGTGTGCCCGCGATGGGGGGTGCAACCGGATTCGGGGGTCCCGGTCCGCTTGCTGGCCCCTCTTACGGCGGGTATAGCGGATCCAAGGGCGGAAAGAAGGGCAAGAAAACCAAGGGCAAGAGCGGGAACCCCGCGGTCCGGGCCCAGCAGGAGGCCGAGGCCGCGCGCCGAGCGGCCGCACGAGCCGCCGGGGGCTCGTCGTCGGCACCGGGAAGCGCGTTCGGCCTCGGAGCCACCGGGGGTGACGACCTCCCCGATCTTCCCGGATTCCTCGGGCGCACGTGATGGTCGCTCCCACCGATGGAGACGGGGCGGATATGAACGAGTCGGAACCGGAGGATCGCCTCACGATCCGGCGTGTCGTGGAGGCGATGGCGATGCCCTTCGCTATCGATGTGGTCGTCGATCGGATTGACCGGGAGACGGAGAAGGCCGTCGACGGAGCCGTTGGCGCCTTCCACGCGGACCTCAGGTGGGCGGACGACGTATTCAGCCTCTGGAGGGACGACACCCCGCTATCCCGGCTCGCCCGCGGGGAGATCTCCGTGGAGGACTGTCCCCCCGCGGTGGGCGAGGTCCTCGCGGAGTGCGAGCGATACCGGGTGGAGACGGACGGGTTCTTCGATGCGAGAAGGCCGGATGGAGTCCTCGACCCGACGGGAATCGTCAAGACGTGGGCCGTGGCCCGCGCGACGTGGCGGCTCGACGCTTTGGGGGCCTCGGGCTACATGGTGGGGGCCTCGGGGGATGCGGTGGTGTCGGGAACCGCCCCGGACGGCATGCCGTGGCGCGTCGGCATCGCCGATCCGCGGCGCACCAACCCCCACGAGGCCCACGTCCTGGACGTCGTCGAATTGGGTGGCGACCTTGACCCCGGCCGACGTTCCCTCGCGACCTCCGGCACGGCCCAACACGGCGAGCATCTCTGGAATCCCCGATCGAAGGAATACCAAGCCGCGTACGCGCAGGTGAGCGTGGTCGGGAGCGACCTCGTCGAGTGTGACGCGTGGGCGACGGCGATCGCCGCGGGGGGCGCGACGATAGCCCTCGCGGCGCAGAGGCGCGGCCTTGAGGTGTTGTGCATCCCTCCCGGTTCGGGTGCGGAGGGTGGGTCCGTTGCGGCGGAGTCGAGCCCCGGCTGGCCCGGGATCGCGCTTCGCTAAACGATTCTCGAGGCCAGTTTCCCGATCTGAGAAACCTCTCAGACGTCCCTGGCGATACTACAGACATGACGACGACGGCCTTCTTCGCCCAGACTCACGCGCGCGCGGGAGGATTCTCCAGCCGCCATGCCCGTCGTCGCCGTGCCAAGCGACTCTCCCTCTGGAGGGATTCCCTTGAGGCCACGGCATGGTTCGCGACCGTCGGAGCGGTCGCGTTCTTCCTCGCGAGTGGGGCGATGGTCTGGACCATGCCGGTCGACGCCCTCAACGCGCTCGGTCGACTCACGGGTATCGTCGCGACCGTTCTCATCCTCATCCAGGTCACGCTCGCCTCGCGCGCGCCATGGATGGAGAGAGCCCTCGGGCACGACAAAGCCGTGCGGTTGCATGGGTCGATGGGGGCCCCGATCTTCTTCATCCTGGTGGCCCACGCGGCGTTCATCACCGTCGGGTACGGGGCTCCCGTGGGGCGCGACCTCATCGCGCAGACGGCGTTCTTCATGGGGCACAGCAAAGACATCGCCCTAGCGATCGTGTCGCTCGCGGTGCTCCTCTTCGTCGGGGTCACGTCCATCGCGGCTGTTCGCCGTCGGTGGCCCTACGAGACGTGGCACGCGATCCACCTCGCAACGTACGCGGCGATCGCGATCGCGGTGCCGCACCAGTTCTCCACGGGATCCACCTTCGCGTTCAACCACTGGGCCGCCGCGTACTGGATCGCTCTCTACGTCGTGGCGTTCGGGTCGATGCTCATCTGGAGATACCTCGTGCCCCTGCATCGCGCGATCCGTCACCGCCTCGTGGTGATCGACGTCAAGCCTCACCCCGACGGCAGCATCTCCTTGACGATGGTCGGTCGCCACCTCGACGAGTGGTTCGCCCGGCCCGGACAGTTCTTCTTGTGGCGCTTCTACACCAAGGATCTCTGGCTCACGGCTCACCCGTACTCCCTTTCCGCCGCTCCCGACGGTCGTTCGCTCCGCATCACCGTCAAGCCTTTAGGCGACGACTCCGCCGCTCTGCGTCACATCCGCCCGGGCACGCGGGCCTCAGCCTCCGGTCCGTACGGTCGGTTCACGCACCACTCGCGGGTTCGGGGAGGCGTTGTGTTCGTCGCTGCTGGCGTGGGAATTACCCCGGTGCGGGCGATGCTCGAGGATCGCCAAGCCGGCGACGGAGCGTGTCACATCATCGTGCGGGCACGGAGCGTGGACGAGGCTCCCTTGATCGACGAGGTATCCGCCCTCGCCCAGGAGCGCGGAGCCCAGTTCCACTTCCTTGTGGGGCCGCGTGGCACCGGTTGGTCCACGCTCGACGGGCCGCCCTCACTGGAGTCGATCGTGCCCGATCTTCACGACTGCGACGTGTTCGTGTGCGGTCCAGAGAAATGGGCCGACTTCGTCATCGCCGACGCTCGTTCGTCGGGGATTCCGGTGGAGGCCATCCACCGGGAGGAATACGCATGGTAAGGGGCAGACGATGAAGCAATCACGAGCGGTGGTGGTCACCGCGATGTCCCTGGGGGTCCTTGCGGCAGGGTGGAAGGCGGGCCTCGCGCCCGCTCCCTCGCTTCCGCTTGCGGAGAGTGCCCCCGGAGGGCTCGCCTCTACTCCCGCCCCGACGCCGTCGTCCGGTTCCGCGTCGGGAACCACAACCCAGCCCTCGACCGGGACTACGACCACGGAACCCGCACCCCCTCCACCGGCAGGGCCGACGGGCACGTTCGTTGGTCCGTCCGTCCAGACGGCGTACGGGGCGATGCAGGTGCAGATCGTCGTGTCGGACGGGACCATCACCGCCGTCCAGCCGCTCGTCATTGGTTACGGGGACCGGACGTCCACCCGCATCAATACCCAGGCCGTTCCGATCCTCGAACAAAGGGTGCTTTCCGCCCAATCCGCGAGCGTCGCGTACGTCTCCGGGGCCAGTTACACGAGCCAGGGGTACCTCGCATCGGTCAAGGGGGCGATGTCGACGGCAGGCCTGTAGCGAGCGCGATTCACGCCGTGTGCTCCGGTGGAGGCGGTGCTAGCGTGGTGCCTGGGAGGCCGCGCGTGTCCGGCAGAGACGCCGGGTGCGCCGACACGAAGGAAAGGACGCACGATGAGGCTTTCGCGATATGCCACGTTCGGTGTTGTGGCCCTGGTGGCCGTGATGCTCTCCGGTTGTACCGAAGAATCGCTACCGGCCGTGACGATCACGGCTACCGGTGCCACTCCGAGTTCTACCCCCGTCGTGACGCCGACGGAAACGGCTACACCGACCCCGACCGCCACCGACCACTGGTTCACGCTCGACGAGACGTGGCACCTGAGTCCCCAGTCGCAGCCCCAAGGATCCGGTTGCGCTCCGGGACCTAGCTCGCTTCCCGATGGGATTTGGCTCGGCAACGTTGTGTCGTGGTCGACCTCCCAGATCGCCTTCGACATGGTGTGCTGGTGGACCGGGACCGGAGCCGCCGCGACGGCAGCGGCGCGGGGCGACGAGGTCAACAACGACTACTACCTCACGAACGACTCGACCACCGTCCGCGTCGTCTCGGTCGCGCCCGACGCGTTCGCGCTCAAGGCGGATGTTCTCAACATCTCCGATACCTCGTCCTGGGTGATCCACACGGTCGCCGACGTCATCGCCGATCCGGGAGGATCCGAGCCCGTCGCACCTCATCCCCTGGTGTGGCTCGCCGTCAACGGGGGAGTGGTGACCTCCTTCGCGGTTCAGTACGTCCCGTAAGGAGACTCGGGCAACCGGGGGAACCCGGAGCGGTTTGCCGAGTCCCCCGCGGTCTGACACAATGGCACGCTGGCGCTCGCGGGAACGCGGGACGTCCACGATTCGTCTTGTCGGCCCCGCCCCCACTCTCGGGAGGCGCTCGGCTGGCTCATACCGAATACAAGGAGAACCGCCGCTATGGCCGTCAAAATTCGCCTCAAGCGCTTCGGGAAGAAGCGCGCCCCGTTCTACCGTGTCGTCGTCATGGATTCGCACACCAAGCGAGACGGCCGCGCGATCGAGGAGATCGGGAAGTATCACCCCACCGAGGAACCCTCGGTCATCGAGATCGACTCCGAGCGCGTGCTCTACTGGCTCAGCGTCGGCGCCCAACCCACCGAGCAGGTGGCCGCCCTTCTCAAGTTGACGGGTGACTGGCAGAAGTTCAAGGGCGAGAAGGGTGCGACCAATACCGTCAAACCGCAGGTCGCCAAGGCCTCCCCTGAGGAGAGGATCAAGGAAGCTGCCAAGGGTGCCGAGCGTTTGCGAGCCGCGAAGGCGCAGAAGGCGGAGGAAGCCGCCAAGAAGGCTGCGGACGACAAGGCTGAAGCCGCGAAGGCTGCGGCCAAAGCCGAGAAGGATGCGGCGATCACGAACGACTCCGTGGTTGAGGAGGGCGTCGCGGACGAGTCTCGCGAGGTTCCGACCGACGAGGGTACCGAGGTCGAGGTGGAGATCGCGGAAGGCGACCCGTCGGATGTCGGCGACAAGGTCGAGGGCATCATCGACGAGGCAAAGGTCGAGGAGTAGCTTCCCGTGGTGATCGACACCCTCGACTTCCTGGTTCGCTCGATCGTTCGCAACCCCGATGACGTGCGCATCACAGAACGTTCGGGACGACGCGGCCCCACCCTCAACGTCGTGGTGCACCCCGACGATCTCCCGCGGGTCATTGGGCGGCGCGGGCGCACAGCCGACGCGATCCGAACCGTCATCGAGGCGATCTCGCGTGAAGACGTGCACGTCAACTTTGTGGATGTTGCGCCGCGCTAACGTCGGCGCGGCGCCAACCCCCGGCTCTCGGGCTTTGGAGGCATCATGCTTCTGACCGTTGCCCGCATCGGACGCGCGCACGGGCTCAAGGGTGAGGTGACCCTGGAGGTGCGGACGGACGCGCCGGAGGAGCGTTTCGCCGTCGGCAACGAACTCCTCACCGAGCCTCTGGAGGTCGGGCCCCTGACCGTCTCGGCTTCCCGCACGCAGGGCGGGAGGTGGTTCGTGACCTTCGCGGAGGTCGCCGATCGGACAGCCGCGGAGGCCCTCAACGGGGTTCTCCTGGTGACCGAGGCCGAGGCGTCCGACGAGGACGACGCGTGGTACCCCTACGAGCTCGTGGGTTTGCGGGCGGAGCGATCGACCGGCGAGGCGATCGGCGAGGTGGTCGACGTCGAGCACCTTCCGGCCCAGGACCTGCTCGTCATCCACGAGCCCAACGGGAATCGTGCGCGCGTGCCGCTCGTCTCCGCGATCGTGAAGGAGGTCGACGTCGAGGGTGGGCGCGTCGTCGTCGATCCGCCATTCGGCCTGCTCAGCGGTGAGGAGGTGCCCGATGCGGATTGACGTCGTCACGATCTTTCCCGAGTTCTTCGACGCGCTCGAGGTTTCGCTACTCGGCAAGGCGCGGAAGGAGGGGCTCGTCGAGGTGAGCGTTCGCGACCTCCGCGACTGGACCACCGACGTCCACCACACCGTCGACGACTCCCCCTTCGGGGGAGGAGCCGGCATGGTGATGAAGCCGGACGTGTGGGGAACCGCCCTCGATGAGGTGCTGGGTGCGGGTGCGTCGGAAGCGGGGGGGCGAGCCCGCCTCGTCATCCCGACCCCGGCCGGCGTGCCGTTCACCCAAGCCATGGCGGGGGAGTGGGCGGGCGAGGCTCGCCTCGTGTTCGCGTGCGGGCGATACGAGGGGATCGACGCACGCGTGGCCGAGCACTATCGCGCCCAGGGGTGGCCGGTGAGCGAGGTCTCGCTTGGCGACTACGTTCTCAACGGCGGCGAGGTTGCCGCGCTCGCGATGATCGAGTCCGTGGTGCGGTTGCTCCCGGGAGTCCTGGGAAACCCCGACAGCCTGATCGAGGAGAGTCACGCGGACGGGTTGCTCGAGTACCCGAATTACACCCGCCCCGCTTCCTGGCGTGGCCTCGACGTTCCGCCCGTCTTGCTCGGGGGAAACCACGCGGAGATCGCCCAGTGGCGTCGCGCGGAAAGCGAACGACTCACCCGCGAGAGGCGGCCCGACCTGCTCGGCTAGGCCATCCGGCTGACCGCGTCAGATCGGTACCGGGCGCGTGTGGCACAATAGTGCGTCGGCGCGAGCGTCGCGCACCTCCGCCACAGGGGAGGGCGCACCGGGCGAATCGCGCGAACACCACGCGGCCCACCAGGGCAGATGCCGTGCGCGACCTGTGGCAAGCACGAGGAGCAGAGCATGACCAAGATGGACGAGGTGGCCGCGAGCCAACTCAAGGACGACATTCCCGCCTTCTGGCCGGGCGACACCGTCAAGGTGCACGTCAAGGTCGTCGAGGGAAACCGGTCCCGTATCCAGGTGTTCGAGGGCATCGTCATCGCGCGGAGGGGCGCGGGTGTTGGCGAGACCTTCACGGTCCGCAAGATCTCGTTCGGCGTTGGCGTCGAACGCACCTTCCCCCTTCACTCGCCCACGATCGAGAAGATCGAGTTGGAGCGTAAGGGCGACGTCCGTCGCGCGAAGCTCTACTACTTGAGAAACCTTCGGGGCAAGGCGGCTCGTATTCGCGAGAAGCGCGACAGCTAGCTCGTGGCTACCGAGGGGACTCGGACCGAGGGCCGCGAGGCGCGGGAGCGCGAGGACGGCCCTCCCCCGACGTTTGGGCGGAAGGTTCTGCGGTGGGTCAAGGAACTGGCCATTGTGCTCGTCAGCGCCCTCATCCTGTCGTTCATCATCAAGACGTTCTTCTTCCAGTCGTTCTGGATCCCCTCGACGTCGATGGCTCCCACGCTTGAGGTGGGAGATCGCGTCCTCGTCACCAAGTGGCGACCGGGTCCCATGGACCTGCGCCACGGTGACGTCATCGTCTTCCGCGACCCCGGCCATTGGCTCGACGGACAACCCCCCTTGGTCTCGACCGATGGCTGGGTTGCCGACGTGCTGACGTTCGTCGGGCTGATGCCGGGCGACGCCGGGGAGCACCTCGTCAAGCGGGTCATCGGCCTTCCCGGCGACACCGTGGCGTGCCCCGACCCCCACGGCCCCGTCTACCTCAACGGCGTACCCCTCGACGAGCCTTACCTTGAGCCCGGGGTCGAGGGGTGCGACGGATCGCCGCGCGACGCGTCGTGGACCGTCACGGTTCCCGCCGATCGCGTGTGGGTCATGGGGGACAACCGACCCGGGAGTCGGGACTCGCGCTTCCACACGGTGGAGCCGGGCGGTGGTTCCGTCCCGATGGAGAACATCGTGGGCTCCGCCTTCGTTACGGTGTGGCCGCTGAGCCATTGGGGTGGCATCGGGAACCCGCTCGCCGGCGCGGAAGCCGCTACCGTGAGCGGATCCACGGAGTAGCGATGTCGGTCTCGCTCGCGATCGAGGCGGCTCTGTGGGCCGCGGGCGCGAGGGTGATCGTGGGGATGGACGAGGTGGGGCGCGGCGCGCTCGCCGGGCCCGTCTCCGTCGGCGCGGTCGCGCTAGCACCGTGCGAGACCTGGCCTCGTGGCCTCGCGGATTCCAAGGAGCTTTCGCCCGCCAGTCGGCAGCGGATCGCTGCCGCGCTGGCCGACTTTGGTCTCGCTCGGGCCGTGGGATCGGCCTCGAACGAGGAGGTGGACGCGCACGGCATCATCGGGGCGTTGCGCCTCGCGGGATGGAGGGCCCTCGAATCCGTCGTCGCGGAGGGGGTGGAGCCGGACGCGATCTTGCTCGATGGTCGCCATGACTGGCTTACCCCTCCCCCCGCGACCCTCCCGGTGGAGGACATGCCGTCCGGCCCGTCGACGAACCTGCGCGTTCCCCCCGTCACGACCGTCGTCAAGGGGGATGGGGCCTGTGCGTCGATCGCCGCGGCAAGCGTCCTGGCGAAGGTCATGAGGGATGAGTTGATGATTCGTGCCCACGACGAGCACCCCGATTATGGATGGCGGGACAACAAGGGCTACGGGTCGTCCATCCACCTTGACGCACTCAAGCGCCTGGGCCCCACGCCGCGTCACCGAATCTCGTGGAACCTTCCCGGCTGCCCCTCCCCGGTTGGTTCCCTCGGGGGGATGATGGACGCGTGAGCCACGAGGACCTGGAGAACTACGAGACGCAAGCCGAACTCGCCCTCTATCAGGAGTACCGCGACGTCGTCGGCCTGTTCTCCTACGTCGTCGAGACGGAGCGGCGCTTCTATCTGGCCAACCACGTTGACCTTCAGGTCAAGGAGCACGGTTCCGACGTGTACTTCGACCTCGCCCTGACCGACGCGTGGGTGTGGGACGTGTACCGCTCGGCTCGCCTGGTCCGCAGCGTGAGGGTCGTGACGTTTCGGGATGTCAACATCGAGGAGCTCGATCACCATGAGGACGCGCCCGTACCGCCCGGTTCTCCCTCGACGCGCAAGGGCAAGGAAAGCCCTCCGTAATTCGCCAAGAAATGCTTGCAAAGAAACACTTGCAAAGACATCTTTGCATCGCTAGCATGGCGGCATGAGCGACGACCACACCCCCGCAACCCCGGGTGACCCTATCGCCGACGACCGCAGCGTCCTCCACGCGAACCCCGAGCGACTCAAGGGTCTGGGGCATCCCCTCCGTGTTGCGATTCTCGACCAACTCATGACCAATGGGCCCGCGACGGCGAGCATCCTCGGCGAACGGCTCGGCGAGTCGAGCGGCGCGACGAGTTACCACTTGAGGCAACTCGAACGCCACGGTTTCATCGAGGAAGACACGGAGCGGGGGCAGGGCAAGGAACGGTGGTGGCGCCGCCGACCCGGGCAGATCGACATCTCCCCAACCGAACTTCAGGAAGACCCAGCCGCGCTGGAGGCCGCCGCGCTCATCGTGGGGCAGTTCGGTGCGGTACGGGCACGCTACCTTGAGGACTTCCTCCGCCGAGGGCTTCCCCAGCTCGGCCTGCCGTGGGTTGAGGCGTCCAGCGTGACGAATGCCATCGTTGCCATGACGGTCGACGAACTTCACGAGTTCAGTGAGGCGATCACCGAGGTTCTTCGCCAAACGGCGGAGGGCCTTCGCGACCGAGAACGTCCCGCAGGCGCCCGCACCATCGTTGTCCAGTTCAACGCTTTCCCGCTCGTGGACGATCCACGGGCGGACGAGACCGAAAGGAAAACTCCATGACCACCCGCATTCTCCTCGACGAGGATCAGCCTGAGGAGGCGCGAGTCGTCACGGAGGTTCCCTCCACCACGGCGACAGCGGGTTCCTTCGGGCGCCTCTTCGGGGCCGCCGTCGCCAGCAACCTCGCCGACGGCATCGGCCGGACCGCCGTGCCCTTGATCGCCCTGACGCTGAGCGACGACCCCGTGGCGATCTCGATCATTACCGCGCTCGCCTTCGTCCCGTGGCTCCTCTTCGGGATCCCGGCAGGCGTCATCGTCGACCGAATCGACCGGAGGCTTGCCATGGCCACGGCGAACGGGATCCGGGTGCTCGTCGCGATGGGGCTGACGCTAGCCATCGCGACCCACTCGCTGGCGATGCCGATGCTCTATGTCGCGGTGATCGCGTTCGGCATCGGCGAGACGCTCGCGGACAACGCGACCAACGCTCTCATCCCCGCGGCGGTGGGGTCGGGCTCCCTCGACCGCGCCAACGGACGGATCCAGGGTGCGCAGATCGGCATCGACCACTTTGTCGCGATGCCGATCGGCGGAATGCTCTTTGGGATCGCGATCGCCGTTCCCGTCGTCACCGCGGCTGGCGGATACATCCTCGCCGGGCTCCTCGCCCTCGCGCTTCCCGCCGCGGTCGGTCACGGCCGTCGTGCGCCGGTAGGCGAACCCCGGGCCAAGGTCACCGCCATGGAGGGGGTTCGCTACCTTCTCGCCCACCGGTACCTGCGCACGATGGCGATCGTCACGTCGGTCTTGGGTGGTCTGTTCCAGTTCGGGCAGGCGACCATGCTGCTCGCGTTCGTCCACCTCTGGGGAGTGGTGCCCGCGGCCTTCGGATTCGTCGCGGCGGGAATCGGGACGGGTGCGGTGATCGGGGCCCTTTCCGCACCCCTAGCCGTCGCGCGATGGGGGCGGGGGCGCGTCATGCTCGGAGGCGCGATTCTGGGGACCGTTGGGCTCGGTGGAGCGGGGCTCTCCCACAGCCTTCCGGTGGCGATGATCGCCTACAGCGTGGGGGCCCTCGGGATCTCGGCGTGGAACGTTCCGTGGGGATCTCTGCGTCAGGAGCTCATCCCCGACCGGCTCCTCGGCAGGGTCATCGGGGTCATGCGGACCATCTCGTGGGGCCTGTACCCGATTGCGACCGTCCTCGGAGGATGGGTCGGACGTTCCTCGCTCCGGGCACCATTTCTCATCGGTGCAGCGGGGGCACTCATCATCACCCTTCTCGCGGCACGGTTGTTCCTCTCGGCCGACCGTCAGGTGCCGTCGGAGTAGCCTCCCCTTTCGCCCGATTCGGCCCGCCCCGGAGATGTCCCCAGGGCGGGCCGAGTCGTGGTCGGTGCGCGGATTCGCTCCCGGCGCCCCTGCCCGCACGAGCGTGTGTGACGGTGGGCGCGGAGGTGACCCATGGCCGCGAAGGACGAGGTGGGACGCTACGGCGAGGATGTCGCCGCGCGATTCCTTGCCGCCCAGGGGATGACCCTCCTCGGCCGCAACTGGCGGTGCCCCCAAGGGGAGATTGACATCGTTGCGCTCGATGGACCGGACGTCGTCATCGTCGAGGTGAAGACGAGGCGGAGCGCCGCGTTCGGCCCTCCCGCCGAGGCCGTCACCCGGGAGAAGCTCGCGAGGCTGAGGAGGCTTGCGGCCACCTGGCTCGCCCAGGAGGAACGGGGGTTCGACGGTGTGAGGATCGATGTCGTCGCGGTCGAGGTGGCCTCGGCCGGCGCGGCCAGGGTGGAACACCTCAGGGGTGTCACATGATCGGTCGGACCCGGTCGGTCGCGCTCGCGGGCTTGGAGGGGCACGTCATCGACGTCGAGGCCCACATGGCGGCGTCGCTTCCCGCTTTCGCGATCGTCGGCCTCCCCGACGCTTCCCTCAACGAGGCCCGGGACAGGGTCCGGGCCGCCGTCACCTCAAGCGGCCTCCCGTGGCCGAATCGACGCATCACCGTCAACTTGTCTCCCGCTTCGCTTCCCAAGTCCGGGTCGGTGACCGACGTTGCCATCGCCGTCGCCGTACTCGCGGCGGCTGGGCTCATCGAAAAGAGGAAGGCCGGTGGGGCGGTCCACCTGGGCGAACTTGGACTCGACGGGCGGGTCCGGCCCGTGCGCGGGGTGTTGCCCGCGGTCGCGGCGGCGGTCGCGAGCGGGAACCCCAACGTCGTGGTCCCCCTCGCCAATCTCGCGGAGGCCCGGCTCGTCCCCGGCGCCACGGTCGTCGGCATCGCGACGCTCGCGGACCTGGCAGCCGAGTACGGGAACGACAAGGCCCGACCGCTCGCGGTGGAACCGGTGGCCTTGAGCGTGAGGCCGCGCCCGGAGGTGGATCTGCTCGACCTCGCGGACGTGCGGGGTCAGGACGAGGCGCGATGGGCGCTCGAGGTTGCGGCGGCCGGGGGTCACCACGTGCTCATGGTTGGGCCTCCGGGGTCCGGGAAGACGATGCTCGCCGCACGGCTCCCGGGGATCCTTCCCGACCTGACGCGGGAGGACGCCCTGACCGCGACCTCGGTCCACTCGATCGCGGGAACGTTCGATCCCGGGGTGGGGCTGCTTCGTCGCCCGCCGTTCGAGGCTCCCCACCACTCCGCTTCGGCGGCCGCGATCGTCGGTGGGGGCAGTCACCTCGCCCGACCGGGGGCGATCTCCCGCGCCCACGGGGGAGTCCTCTTCCTCGACGAGGCGCCCGAATTCGCTCCCACGGTGCTCCAGACGCTGCGGCAGCCCCTCGAGGAGGGCGAGATCGTGCTTCATCGGGCGGCGGGGGCGGCTCGATATCCCGCACGATTCCAGCTCGTCATGGCGGCCAACCCGTGCCCGTGTGGGCACTACTGCGGGACGGGAGAGCGTTGCTCGTGCACGCCGATGGCGCGGCGACGGTACTTCGGGAGGCTGTCCGGACCGCTCCTGGATCGCGTGGACATCCAGGTGGACGTGCGGCCCGTCAGGCGGGGCATGGACGAGGAGGGTGAGGCCTCCGGCCTGGTCGCGGCGAGGGTGGTGGCGGCCAGGGGTGCGGCCCTCGAGCGGTACGCGACGGAGGGATGGGACACGAACGCGCGGGTGTCCCCCTCATGGCTTCGCGAACACACGCCCCGGGGTTCCCTCGGAGCGCTATTTCGAGCCCTCGATCGCGGGGCGTTGAGCGCGAGGGGGATGGATCGTGCCCTCAGGGTCGCGTGGACGCTCGCGGACCTCGCGGGCCGGGACAGTCCCGGCCCGACGGAGGTGGCGGAGGCGATGGTCTTGAGGACCAGGGGAGTGGCGGACGTGGGGGCCGCGGCATGAGCGACGCCGGACTGCCCGAGGCGGAGAGGCTCGCGCTCGTCTCGTGGAGCGCGATCGCCGAGCCGGGAGACGGGATCGCCCACGCCCTCGTCGGGGTCCTCGGGGCCACGGAGGCCCTCGAATGGGCGAGGCTCGCGCTCCGCGACCCCGTCGCGGCGTCGATCGACCTGGGAGCGTTCGCGGATCGCGCCGTCGTGGACAAGGCCATCGCCGGAGTCGAGCGATGGCGGCAGCGATGGGCGGCAGGGGACCCCGAGCCGCACCTCAAGCGCGCCGAACGCGTCGGGGCGAGAGTGATCCCGAGGGGCGGGCCGGAGTGGCCCGTCGAGATGGACCACCTCGGGGCGGGCGCGCCGTATTGCCTCTGGGTTCGCGGGCCCGCGAACGTCCGCGAGGTGTGGGCGCGGTCCGTGGCGATCGTGGGATCCAGGTCGAGCACAGCGTACGGCGAGCACGTCGCGGCCATGCTTGCCTCCGGGCTCGCGGACGAGGGTTGGGCCGTCGTGTCCGGTGGGGCGTACGGCATCGATGCTCGCGCGCACCGGGGTGCGCTCGCGGCCGACGGGACCACGGTGGCCGTGATGGCGGGGGGAATCGACCGGCTCTACCCGGAGGGCAACGCTAGCCTGTTGGCGCGCGTACTCGACTCCGGCGCCATCGTCGCCGAACTGCCCCCCGGCCACGCGCCCCATCGGAGCCGATTCCTCACCCGAAACCGCATCATCGCGGCATCCCAGGCGACCGTCGTCGTCGAGGCGGCCCACCGTTCCGGGGCCCTCTCGACCGCCTTCCACGCGGGGGAACTCGGGCGACCGCTCGCGGCCGTCCCCGGCCCCGTCACCTCGGCCGGTTCCGTCGGGTGCCACCGGCTCATCCGCGACGGGGCCGTCCTCGTCACCTCGCCGCGAGACATCCTCGACCTCGTCGAGGCGCTCGACGCCGCTCGCGAGGTCGCCCCGGAGGGTGGGGAGGGCGTCGGTCGAACCCGCCGGGCACCCCTCTCCTTCTCGTCCGCCCACGAGCGCCAGGCGTATGACGCGCTCACCCGGAGGGGCTCAAGCGTGGCGGAAGTCGCGGTGGGGGCCGGGCTCAGCCCACGGGAGTCGCGGGCGGCCTTGGGGGCGCTTCTCCTCTCGGGGATGGTCGAAAAAGACGGGGTGTTGTGGAGGAAAGCCCCGAGGGGAATATAACGATTCGGCTACGTTATCGGCCCTTAGGCCGGGCATAACGGCCCAAAATAGGGCGAAATTACGAGTCACGAGTGATGGATGTGACACAAGGGGTTGATTTGACGCGTGTGACGGTGCACATTGGCTCTCATGTCGACGTTGACGCGCCCGAGCGAGATGCTCGCGGACTTTGCCGCCTACCTGCGCTACGAGCGCGGGCTCTCGGGAAACACCGTGCGCGCCTACACCTCCGACCTCACTCACCTGGCTCGATTCGCGGACCCCGAGACCGAACCGGATGCCGTCCTTTCTCGCGTCTCGCTCGCGACCCTCCGAGGATGGCTCGCGACCCAGTCGGGTGAAGGCCTGAGCAGGACGACGCTCGCCCGCAGGGGGGCGGCCGCGAGGACCTTCTACGGATGGGCCACGGACACCGGGCGCCTTGCGGAGAATCCCGCCGCTCGCCTCGCCTCCGCTCGTCCCTCGATCACGGTCCCGACGGTGCTCGGCCCGAATGAGGTGGTGTCCCTTCTGGAGGTCGCGGAGGCCAGGGCCGCCGGGGGCGATCCCCTCGACCTTCGGGATTGGGCAGCTGCGGAGATGTTGTACGCGACGGGCATGCGCGTGGGCGAACTCGTCGGGGTGAACGTGGGAGACGTCAATCTCGACGAGAGGCTCGTTCGCGTCCTGGGTAAAGGGGGCAAGGAGCGCGTCATCCCGTTCGGGGTCCCCGCGGCTCGCGCCGCTCGCGCGTGGCTCGAGGGGGGACGTCCCCGACTCGCCGTCCCGCCCCCGTCGGACGATGCGTGGCTCCTGGGTCGCAAGGGCAAGCGCGTGAACCAACGCCAGGTGCGCGAATCGATCCACCGGCTCGCCTCCCTTGCGGGAATCGCGGACATCGCACCGCACACCTTGAGGCATTCGGCGGCCACCCACCTGGTTCAAGGGGGGTCCGATCTCCGTTCCGTTCAAGAGGTTCTCGGCCACGCGAGCCTCATCACCACCCAGCGCTACACGCACGTGACGGCCGACCGGCTTCGCGCGTCCTATCACCTCGCCCACCCCCGGGCATAGGGAGAGTCATGTCAGAGTTGAACACCCTCCTCCATCAACTGGAGAACGAGTTCGAGGCCGATTCCCTCTACTCGCGCGCCGACCTGATCCCTTCCGAGGTCGACCGATGGTGGGCGACGCTGCGTGCGTGCCCCGACAAGAACAAGCGCACCCCCGAGGCGAGGGAAGCCCGCTCCCGCCTCATCACGCACTTCGCCCCCCTGGCTACCGTCGTCGCCACTCGGCTCGTCGTCCGCCTCCCCGACACCGTCGAACTGGCCGACCTCGTCTCGTACGGGATGTTCGGCCTCATCGATGCCGTGGAGAAGTTCGAGCCCGAACGGGGGTTCAAGTTCGAGACGTACGCCGCGACCCGGGTGCGTGGCGCGATCATCGACGAGCTTCGCGCGGCCGACTGGGTTCCGCGATCGGTGCGCAGCAAGGCCCGCGCGGTCGAGAACGCCACCCGCACCGCGGAGCAGAGTCTCCTGAGACACGTGAGCGACGAGGACGTCGCCGACCTCCTCGGGTGGGAGGTCTCCGAGGTTCGCTCGGTGCGGGCCCAGGTTTCCCTCTCGTACATCGCCGCCCTCGATGGGTTGCCATCGGACCACCCCCACCCGCCGGAGGTTTCGGCGGAGTCGCTCCGCGTGCCGGGGGCGGGAACCGCGATCGACAATCGGGAAAGCATCGTCCTTCTCCGGCAAGCGATCGAGGGCATTCACGGGCGGGAGCAAGAGGTTCTACGGTTGTACTACTTCGAGAACCTCACACTGGGTCAGATCGGCAAGATCTTCGGGGTGACGGAATCGCGGGTGTCGCAGATCCACACCGCGGCCGTCGCCAAACTTCGGCAAGCCCTCGTCGCAACGGGAGGATTCGGGTAAGCCGTCGCACGCTAGCCCCGGGCGAGGGGCAGAAGCCTCACCGGACCGAAGCCGTCCAGCACGTCGAGCGGGTTGATGTACTCCCCGTTCCTTCGCACCCCCCAGTGGAGGCACGTCGCCGGGGCGCAGTGGCCCCGCTCGTCCGAGACGGTCCCGAGGGGATCGCCCACGCCAACGGCATCCCCCTGGGCGACGGACGAGAGAATCGGTTCGACGCTGGACACCAACCCGCCCGCGTGCCGCACCGTCACCACGCCCCGATCCACAACCATCCCAGCGAACGTCACCACCCCGTCCGCGGGGGAGAGGACGGCTTGACCGACGCTCGCCTCGAGATCGATTCCCCGGTGGCCGGGACCCCAGGGGGTGTCCGGCCGGTCGAAGAGGTTGACGGCGCGAAACGGCGCGATGGGGGAGAGAAGCGGAGTGGCCGGAGCCCCGACGTCGGCACGCGCGGGCAGGGGGCCCAGGATGAATCCGGCGAGCAGAGCCGCAACCCCCACGAGGGCGACGCATCGCACGGAGACGCGGGTCAGGGCGGAGACGGGCACCTCACGAGGTTCCGACGCCGTGCGCGCGTCGGGGGCACGGGGCGGGCGGACCGGGGACATCCCACGCACGGCGCCCCCTGGGGACATCTGCAAGGGTGCGCGTCGGGTACCATTGACGCGCGGTCGTTCGCGACCGACATCGCGCGCCCAATCGCCTCCGCCGACCGTCACGGTTCGGGGGATGCGCCGGGGAGGCGGGGTCCGGGTTCGCCCGGTGCCGAACCGCGTGGACGCTAGGGGCAGGGCCTCCCGGCCGTGCCGACAACCGAATGCGGGACGTGTCCCGCCGCACCGCGCGCCAACCGGCGCCGAGAGGATGTGCCATGGCCGTCGTGACCATGCGCCAGATGCTGGATTCCGGGGTCCACTTTGGACACCAGACCAGCCGCTGGAACCCCAAGATGAAGCGCTTCATCTTCACCGAGCGCAACGGCATCTACATCATCGACCTCCAGCAGTCGCTGCAGAAGATCGACGACGCGTACGCGTTCGTCCGCGAGACCGTCGCCCGCGGCGGGACGGTGCTGTTCGTTGGCACCAAGCGTCAGGCTCAAGAGGCGATCGCCGAGCAGGCTGCCCGCGTGGGAATGCCGTACGTCAACGAGCGTTGGCTCGGCGGAATGTTGACGAACTTCCAGACGGTCTCCAAGCGCGTCTCGCGCCTCAAGGAATTGGAGGAGATCGACTACGACGACGTCGCGGGCTCCGGCCACACCAAGAAGGAACTTCTAGGGCTTCGCCGCGAGATGGAGAAGCTCACCAGGGTCCTCGGTGGCATCAGGAGCATGCAGCGGACTCCGTCCATCCTGTGGGTCGTCGACACCAACAAGGAGCACCTCGCGATCGAGGAGGCTAACAAGTTGGGCATCCCCGTCGTGGGAATCCTCGACTCCAACTGCGACCCGGACAAGGTCGCGTACGGCATCCCCGGCAACGACGACGCTATCCGCGCCGTCCACCTCTTGACCCGCGTGATCGCGGACGCGATCGCGGAAGGCCTCGTCGCGCGTCACCAGGCGCACGTCGGTGACGCGGAGGCGGAGGCCCCCGTCGAGGAGGAGCCGCTCCCGGAGTGGGAGCGCGAACTCCTTGAGGTTGCCGAGGGCACCGCCCCGGCGGCGGCCGCGAAGGAGGAAGCCCCGTCCACTACGACCGAAGCGGTTGAGGGCGAGGCTCCCGCCTCGGACGACGCTCCGGTCGACGAGCAGTCGTCGGAGAAGAAGCCAGCAGCCAAGAAGCCGGCGGCCAAGAAGCCCGCGGCCGAGAAGAAGCCGGCGGCCAAGAAGCCCGCGGCTAAGAAGCCCGCGGCTGAGAAGAAGCCGGCAGCCAAGAAGCCGGCGGCCAAGAAACCCGCAGCCAAGAAGCCCGCCCCCAAGGCAGAGTGAGGAAGAACCATGGCGAACTACACCGTGGCCGACATCCAGGCGCTTCGTGAGCGCACGGGTGCCGGCATGCTCGACGTCAAGAAGGCTCTCGACGACGCGGATGGCGACATCGAGAAGGCCGTCGACATCATCCGCGTCAAGGGCCTCAAGGGCGTGACCAAGCGTGAGGGTCGCGCAGCGTCCGAGGGACTCGTCGCCGCGGAGATCCACGACGAGGGGGACACCCAGGTCGGCACGCTCATCGAGATCAACTCCGAGACGGACTTCGTCGCGAAGAGCGACAAGTTCCTCACCCTCGCCGACAAGGTGCTCAATGCGGTTGTCGCGGTCGGCGCGGAATCGACGGAGGCTGCCCTGGCAGCACCCACCGAGGGTGGCACCGTCCAGGACGCCATCAACGAGGTGGCCGGGGTCCTCGGTGAGAAACTGGTTCTTCGTCGCGTCGCGCGCCTTGTAGCACCCCACGTCACGGTCTACCTGCACCGGACGAACGCCGACTTGCCCCCGCAGGTGGGGGTACTCGTCGGCACGGATGCCCAAGCGAAGGACGTGGCCCGCGATGTCGCGATGCACACCGCGGCGTACTCGCCCGAGCACCTCGCCAAGGAGCACGTCCCCGCGGAGACGATCGAGCGTGAACGCCGCCTCGCGGAGGAGACGTCGCGTGCCGAGGGCAAGCCGGAGGCGGCACTGCCCAAGATCATCGAGGGCAAGCTCAACGGATTCTTCAAGGAAAACGTGCTGCTCGAGCAGGCGTTCGCCAAGGACCCCAAGACGACCGTCGGCAAGGTGGTCGAGGCAACGGGCGGCGAGGTTACCGCGTTCGTCCGCTTCCGCGTGGGAGCCTAGGGGAAACTACCGAAACCTCAGGAGGCGGCGATGCCGGACAAGACCACACGCGAGACCGTTGTCGCCGATCCTCCCCGGAGGGTGCTTCTCAAGCTCTCCGGTGAGATGTTCGGCGGAGGGTCGGTGGGCCTCGACCCCGATGTCGTTGCCCGCGTTGCCGGCGAGATCGCGGAGGCGATCGGCACGGGGGTCCAGGTGGCCATCGTCGTCGGCGGTGGCAACTTCTTCCGTGGGGTCGAACTTTCCGAACGGGGGATGGAGCGGGCCCGCGCGGACTACATGGGCATGCTCGGAACGGTGATGAACGCTCTCGCCCTCCAGGACTTCCTGGAGCAGGCTGGGGTGGACACGAGGGTCCAGACCGCGATCACGATGGGTCAGGTCGCCGAGCCCTACATCCCGCGCCGAGCCGTGCGGCACCTGGAGAAGGGGCGCGTCGTCATCTTCGCCGCCGGGGCGGGAATGCCGTACTTCTCGACCGACACGGTCTCCGTCCAGAGGGCGCTCGAGACCCGCTGTTCCGAGGTGATTTTCGGCAAACACGGTGTGGATGCCGTCTACACCGCGGACCCCAGGATCGATCCCACCGCCAAGCGACTCGATCGCCTCACCTATCGCGAGGCGCTCAAGCAGGGCCTCGCCGTTCTCGACGCGACCGCGTTCTCCCTGTGCATGGACAACAACCTTCCGATGGTCGTGTTTGGCCTCGATGAACCGGGAAACGTGACCCGCGCGCTCTTGGGTGAGAGAATCGGGACGCTGGTAACGGCGTGACACCGAGAGACGGTTGGGCGCCGAAGGATAAGGAGTACGTGTGATTGACGAGACCCTCCTCGAGACCGAGGACAAGATGAACAAAGCCGTCGAGGTAGCCAAGGACGATTTTGCGACCATCCGCACGGGAGCGGCGTCCGCCGCGATGTTCTCCAAGATCATCGTCGACTACTACGGCGCCCCCACCCCCCTGCAGCAGTTGGCGTCCATCGCCACGCCCGACGCCCGATCCGTTGTCATCTCGCCCTACGACCGTGGCTCGCTCGGCGCGATCGAGACGGCCCTGCGCAATTCCGACTTTGGTGTCAACCCCTCGAACGACGGGACCATCATCCGGATCAACATGCCGCAACTGACGGAGGAGCGGCGCAAGGACTACATCAAGGTCGCCCGGCACAAGGCGGAGGACGCGCGCGTGACGCTGCGCAACCTGCGCCGCAAGGCCATGGACGAGATCGGCGTCGCGGTCAAGGAAGGCGGCGTCGGGGAGGACGAGGGGTCGCGCGCCGAGAAGGAATTGGAGACGATCACCAAGAAGCACGTTGACGCGATCGACACCCTGTTGTCCCACAAGGAGCAAGAGCTCCTCGAGGTCTGATGACAACGTGGACCACTCCCGACGTCTGGGACCAGGCAGGGGGAGAACCTCCACCTCCGGCGCGTCGCAACCTTCGGACCGCCACGCTCGTCGGCGTCATCCTCTTTGTTCTATTCGCCGGTAGCGCCTACTTCAGCCCCGCGTTCTTCACCATCCTCGTCTACGCGTTCTGCATCGCGACGTACCCGGAGTGGAAGCGGGCGCTCGCGCGGCAAGGCCGCGTCATCTCCCTCGTCCCCATCACGGCGGCGACCATCGGGATGGGGATTTCCACCTGGTTCGACGGGAGGGAGGGCCTCATCATCGCCCTCTTCATTGGCGCGGGGGGCACCATCGCGTGGAGGCTCGTCGACGAATGGATCGAGGATTCGCTTCACGACGCCCTCGCCGACGTCCTCACCCTCGTATGGATTCCCTTCCTCGGGTCATTTGTCGCCCTCCTCGTCCAGTCGCAGGACGGGTGGATGCGGGTGTTCATCTTCCTCGCCGCGCTCACGGGGAACGACACCGGGGCGCTCTTCACGGGAATGCTCCTCGGCCGACACCGGCTCGCGCCCCGCATCAGTCCCAAGAAGACGTGGGAGGGGGCGATCGGCGGTGTGATCATCGCGACCGCGGCTGCCGCGGGGGTCGCGGACGTGATCATGGACGGTGACTGGAAGCTCGGAGCGATCGTCGGAGGCGCGGTGGCGATCGCCGCGGTCTTCGGGGATCTCATCGAATCCGCACTCAAGCGGGACATCGACATCAAGGACATGGGTGGGGCGATCCCGGGCCATGGAGGCGTGCTCGACCGGATGGATTCCGCCCTCCTGGCGGCACCCGTCGCGTACGTCGTGTTCGCCACCTTCCTGGGAACCCTGTGAGCGAACGTCCCCGCTTGGTGATGGAGGTACCGCGCAGGGGGAAGCCTCCTCGGCATTTCGCCGACCTTACGCCCCAGGAGAGGGTGGACGCCGTCGTCGCCCTCGGGCAGCCGACGTTCCGGGCGAAGCAGGTGGCGACGCACTACTTCGACCACCTCACCGTGGCCCCCGGCGACATGACCGACCTTCCAGCCGACGAGCGGGAGGCGCTCGCCTCCGCCCTCTTTCCCCCTCTCCTCACCTCGGTGCGAGAAATCTCGACCGACAAGGGTAAGACGATCAAGACCCTGTGGTCGCTTCACGATGGGGCGAAGATCGAGTCCGTCCTCATGGCGTACCGGGACCGGGTGACGCTGTGCGTGACGAGTCAGGCCGGTTGTGGGATGGCGTGCCCGTTTTGCGCGACGGGCCAAATGGGACTCACGCGCAACCTCAGCGCCGCGGAGATCGTTGAGCAAGCGAGGCTATCGGCCGCCGCATGTCGGGACGGGGCGTTCGGAAAGCCCACCCGACTGTCGAACGTCGTCTTCATGGGAATGGGGGAGCCCCTTGCGAACTACTCGGCCGTGCTCCAGGCACTCCGCACCTTCATCGCCCCCGTGCCCAACGGCCTCGGGCTGTCGGCCCGGCACATCACGGTCTCGACGGTGGGCCTCGTCCCGGCCATCGACCGACTGGCGGCGGAGGGACTTCAGGTGACCCTCGCCCTTTCCCTTCACGCGCCCGACGACGCGACGAGGGACGAACTGGTACCGATCAACGCCAAGTGGAAAGTCGACGAGGCCCTCGACGCGGCCAAGAGGTACTTCGACGCAACCAAGCGTCGCGTCTCGATCGAGTACGCTCTCATGCGGGGCATCAACGACCACGGATGGCGGGCCGATCTTCTCGCGGAGAAACTCCTGTCGCGAGGGAGGGGCTGGGTGCACGTCAACCCCATCCCGCTCAACCCGACACCGGGGAGTCCGTGGACGGCGAGCACCCGGGAGGACGAGCGAGAGTTCGTCGCGAGGCTTGCCGCGCATGCCATTCCGGCCACAATCCGGGATACTCGTGGCAGTGACATCGATGGTGCGTGCGGACAACTGGCGATCAAGGAGGCGACATGACGGAACTCTTCCCGCGGGTCGGCATCCTCCGCCGGGGGTATGACCGGGAGCAGGTGGACGAGTTCTTCGCGGCGGTGAGGGCCGCGTACGAACGACCGGTCATGGACCCCAACGGGTTGTCCCCGATCGAAATCCGTCACGCGGCGTTCGACCTTTCGGCGAGGGGGTACCGGACGGCGGACGTCGACGCCGCGCTCGATCGACTCGAGGACGCTTTCGCCAATCGTTTGCGCGAGCAATTCGTGCGGGCCTACGGGAGGGACGTGTGGAACGCCCAACTCGCGGAACGCGCCCAGGTGCTCTACGACCGGCTCCGGCGCCCGAAGAAGCAGCGGTTCTCCCGGCCGCGAGGGTTGCGCCGGGGGTACCGGACCCGAGACGTTGACGCCCTCCTCGACCGGATCACCGCGTTCTTCGACACGGCAACGCCCCTCACGGCGAAGGACCTTCGGCTCGCGATCTTCCGCCGCCGCGCCAAGTGGCGTGCGTACGACGAGGCCAAGGTGGACGCCTACCTCGCCCGGGCCGTCGACATCCTTCTGGGCGTCCAGTAGGGATCGACATGGGCACCCCGCGGACGGTCGCGATCCTGGGGAGCACGGGGTCGATTGGCTCCCAGGCCCTCGACGTCATCCGCCGCAACCCCGATCGGTTCACCGTGGTCGCGCTCGCGGCCGGAGGGGGTCGGTCGGAGACGCTCGTCGAGCAGGCGCGCGAGTTCGGCGTCGACGTCGTCGCCGTGGGGGACGAGTCCGTCGCGGAGGACGTTGCGGCGGCGCTTCCCGGGGTGCGGGTCGAAGCGGGACCGGGGGCCGCTTCCGTTGTCGCGGCGCTGGGGGCCGACGTTGTTCTCAACGGGATGACCGGTTCCATCGGCCTCGGGCCCACGCTCGCGGCGCTCGGGGCGGGGTCGACGCTCGCGCTCGCGAACAAGGAGTCCCTCGTCGCGGGGGGGCTCGTGGTGAAGGCCGCGACCACGCGACCGGACCAGATCGTCCCCGTCGACTCCGAGCATTCCGCGCTGGCCCAGGCCCTCCGGGCGGGACGGCAGGGGGAGGTTCGGCGCCTCGTTCTCACGGCCTCCGGCGGTCCGTTCCGTGGGCGGACCAGGGAGGACCTCGCGACGGTCACCCCGGCGGAGGCCCTCCGGCACCCGACGTGGGACATGGGACCCGTCGTCACCGTGAACTCCGCGACCCTCGTCAACAAGGCGCTCGAGGTCATCGAGGCGCACCTGTTGTTCGACATCCCGCTGTCACGGATCGACGTGGTGATCCACCCGCAGTCGCAGGTGCACTCGATGGTGGAGTTCATCGACGGTTCGACGATCGCCCAGGCGTCGCCCCCCGACATGCGTCTGCCGATCGCGCTCGGGCTCTCCTGGCCCGACCGGATCCCGGACGTGATGCCCGGCTACGACTGGTCGGTGCCGCACTCGTGGACGTTCGAGCCCCTCGACGAGGAGGCATTCCCCGCCGTCCGAACCGCGCGCGAGGCCGTCGCCGCATCGCCCCTCCATCCCGCCGTCTTCAACGCGGCGAACGAGGAGGCGGTCGAGGCGTTCCTGGCCGGCCGACTGCCATTCCTCGGCATCGTCGAGACGGTTCTGGGCGTGCTCAAGCGGTTCGACGCGGCGGCGACGCTCAAGGCCTGCGGTGGCCTGACCCTCGACGCGGTTCTGGCCGCGGAGGCGTGGGCACGAGAGGAAGCGCGCCCAACGTAAAGTAGCCGTATGACTTTCCTCGTCGGCGTGCTCGTCCTTCTGGTCGGGGTGTCGGTCTCCATCGCGCTCCACGAGTTGGGGCACATGCTGCCCGCGAAGTTATTCGGGGTGAGGGTTTCCCAATACATGGTGGGCTTCGGGCCGACGGTGTGGTCGCGCAAGCGCGGGGAGACCGAGTACGGCATCAAGGCGTTCCCGCTCGGGGGCTACGTCAGGCTCGTGGGCATGATTCCCCCCGCCGACGAGGTCAAACCGGTTCGGGGCACGGGCTGGGCCGCGCAGATCATCGAGGACACCAGGGCGACCGCGATCGAGGAGATCGTTCCGGGAGAGGAGCATCGCGCGTTCTACCGCCTCGTGTGGTGGAAGCGGGTCATCGTCATGTCCGGTGGCGCCTTCGTCAACCTTCTCCTCGCGCTGGTCATCTTCACCGGCATCGGCGTGGGCTATGGGGCCCCGACGGTTGTGCCCACCGTCGCCTCGGTCGTCGATTGCATCCTGCCTCCCGGCGTCGATCGGGACTGCACCGCGGCGGATACCCCGACCGCGGCCTCCCTTTCCGATCTGCAAGCGGGCGACACCATCGTCTCCGTGGATGGACAGGCGGTGACGGAGTGGGCGCCGGTGGCGAACTTCATTCGCGAGCACGCCGGAGTTCCCGTGGTGCTGGGCGTCATACGGGACGGCACGGAGGTGACGATCACGGTGACGCCGACCGTCGCGGATCGTTACGCCACGGACTCCAACGGCTTCATCGTCTACGACGACAACGGCGACCCCGTCACCACCGAGGTGGGATTCCTCGGCGTCCAGCCGACGCAGGTCGTCGCCCGTCAGGGGATCTTCTACGGGGCGACGCAAGTGGGCGAGTACCTCAACGTCGCGGGGCGGTCGATGCTCCACCTCCCCAACCTCGTTTACCACGCTACCCGGACGGCCCTCGGGCTCGAGGCGCGGGACCCGAATGGGCTCATGAGCATCGTCGGCGTCGGGAGGATCGCGGGGGAGATCGGAGCGGCCGACATCGCGGGATATTCGATGTGGGCGCGCATGGCGGATTGGCTCGGGTTGGTCGCGATGCTCAACCTTGCGCTTTTCATGTTCAACCTCATCCCCCTCCTCCCGCTCGATGGGGGCCACGTGGCGGGTGGGCTGTGGCAGGGGGTCAAGGACGCGTGGATCCGTCGCCAGAACCGCGTCCTCGTGGGGGCACCCCTGCGGTCCCGCCCCGTCGATCTCGCGAGGATGATGCCGGCGACCTACGTGATGTTTATCCTCCTGGTGGGGCTAGGGATTCTCCTCATGTACGTCGACCTGGTCTCACCGATCACGCTCGGTTAGCGTGCGGGAGGCTGCCTCCGGGTGAGCGATACTGGACTTGTGACTTCCGTTTCGCTGGGCCTTCCGACCGTTCCTCCCCAACCCCTCGCCCCTCGCCGGGTCTCGCGTCAGATCCGCGTGGGTAAGGTCCTCGTCGGCGGAGACGCCCCCGTCTCCGTCCAGTCGATGACCACCACGTTGACGTCGGACGTCGACGCGACGCTTCAACAGATCGCCGAGCTCACCGCCGCGGGGTGCGACATCGTCCGCGTCGCCGTTCCGAGCCAGGACGACGCCGACGCGCTTCCCGCCATCGCGAAGAAATCCCAAATCCCCGTCATCGCCGACATCCACTTCCAGCCGAAGTACGTGTACGCGGCGATCGACGCCGGTTGCGCCGCCGTCCGCGTCAACCCCGGCAACATCCGCAAGTTCGACGACCAGGTGGGGGCGATCGCGAAGGCGGCGGCCGACGCGGGGGTGTCCTTACGCATCGGGGTGAACGCCGGTTCGCTCGACCCGCGCCTGCTGGAGACGTACGGCAAGGCGACCGCGGAGGCGCTCGTCGAGTCCGCGGTGTGGGAGGCGAGCCTCTTCGAGGAGCACGACTTCCACGACTTCAAGATCTCCGTCAAGCACCACGACCCCGTCGTCATGATTCGCGCGTACCGCATGTTGGCCGAACGTGGCGACTGGCCGCTCCACCTCGGCGTCACCGAGGCGGGTCCCGCGTTCCAGGGGACCATCAAGTCGGCGACGGCGTTCGGCGTCCTGCTGTCCGAGGGCATCGGCGACACGATCCGCGTGTCCCTCAGCGCGCCCCCGGTCGAAGAGGTCAAGGTTGGGTTGGAGATCCTTCAGTGCATGGGGCTGAGGGAGCGGAAGCTCGAGATCGTCTCGTGCCCCAGTTGTGGACGGGCGCAGGTCAACGTGTACGAGCTCGCCGAGAGGGTGACGGAGGGGCTCAAGGGGTTGACGGTTCCGATTCGCGTGGCCGTCATGGGGTGCGTGGTCAACGGGCTCGGGGAGTCGAGGGAGGCGGACCTTGGGGTCGCGTCCGGAAACGGCAAGGGGCAGATCTTTGTGCGCGGGGAAGTGATCGCGACGGTACCGGAGGACAAGATCGTGGAGACCCTCCTCGCGGAGGCGCTCAGGATGGCCGAGGAGATGGAGTCGGCCGAGGGGGCGGCTCCCGAGGTGACGGTCCGCGGGTGACCGACGCGCTGCTGCGGCGAGTGCGGCCCGGGGTCGCGCTCGGCCCGCTGCAGAAGCGGGACCTCGAGGCGGCGCGCGACCTGTGCGCGCGGAACCCCGTCGCGTTCGTGCTTCCCGCGATGCACATCGAGCGGGCGCTCAACGACACGCCCCCGGCCGCCGGAAGGCTGTGGGCCGTCCACCGCAGGGACGGGAGGCCGCGCACGCTCGTCGGGATCGTGTGGCATGGGGTGAACGTCGTCCCCGCCGTCCCCGACCCCGCCCCCGGCGTGCTGGTAGGCCTCGCCGACGCCATGGCCAGCCGCATCGCCAAACCGAGCGCGCTCGTCGGCGAGGCGGACGTCGTCCTCGACCTGTGGGCGCGGCTGGAGTCGCGGTGGGGTCCGGCGCGTGCGGTTCGCGACGAGCAGTGGCTCATGGCGCTCGACGAGCCGCCACGCTTCCCGCCGCCGTGGCCTCCGGGCGACGCGGGCTACTCGGCCCTGAGGCTCGACGCCGTCCACCGTGCCGTGCCGGACGACTTCGACACCGTGCTGCCGGCCGCCGTCCACATGTTCCGGGGCGAGGTGGGCTACGACCCAACCGAGCACGGCCGCGGGGTGTACGAGGACCGGCTGAGGCGGCTCATCCGGGGCGGGCGCTCGTTCGTTCAGTTCGGGGACGTGGGCGGCAAGCGGCGCGTGGTGTTCAAGGCCGAGGTGGGGGTGATCGGGGGCGGGGTTGCCGAGATCCAGGGAGTGTGGGTGGAGCCGCTGCTCCGGGGTCGTGGCCTCGCGCGCGCGGGTCTCGCCGCCGTGTGCGAGGCGATCCAGGCCGACACCGCGCCCATCGTGTCGCTGTACGTGAACTCCTTCAACCGCACGGCGATCGCGGTCTACGAGGCTGTCGGCTTCCGAAGGGTGGGAACCTTCGCAACCGTGATGTTGTAGGGCAAGTGGGGCAATTCGTGTTTCGAGTTGCGGTAGATGCGGGGTAGCGCTACTTTCATGGTGACTTCCACCAGCGTGGGTGGGGTCGGGGCACTTCGACAGAGTTGTCGGCGGGGGTTCTCATGGCACTTGGTGGAATGGTTGGCACACGTACACGTGTTGGGGTGATGACGAGAGCGATCGGAGTTGTCGCTCTTGCGGCGGTGCTCGCGGTGTCGACCGCGGTCGTGTCATCGGCGGCCGTGTCATCGGCAGCCGTGTCGTCGGCGGTGGAGGCAAAGCCCTCGGGGGACTCTTCCGGTGACTCGGATGGCGGCTCGGCCGCACCTCCTGGCGCGATGCCCAGTGACTTGACGGCACCGAACGCCTACCAGGCGCAGATGTTGGCGGAACGAATCGGCAATCCGGTGGAGGACCTATCCCAGCGCACTCCCACGGTGTCGGTATGGGCGTTGCCGGATGGGACGTGGTCGTCCACGATGAGTTCGGCTCCCCAATGGGTGCGGACCGGTGAGGGCGATGGCACGAGTCGGAGCGATTGGGCTCGTTCCGATCAAACGCTAGAGCGTCGAGCGGATGGGTCGGTTGCCCCGGTTGCGCAGGTAAACGGAATCGTGTTGGCGGGTGGGGGTCCAGCGACCGTGCTGTTGTCGGAGACGGACCCGGAGACGGGGGTGTCGCTTCGGGTGTTGTGGGATGGTTCCCGTCTGCCGAGGCCCGTTCTCGATGGCGGCCGAGCGACCTATCAGAATGTGTATCCGGGTGTTGATCTCGTCATCGACATTCTCCCGGAGGGCTTTGAGGAGTATTTCGTTGTCCGGACGCGCGCGGCCCTTCGTGCCGCCCCCGATCTTCACCTCGACGTTGCGGTCGAGGGTGCGGACCTGGTGGACGATGGCAACGGAGGTTTTAACGTTGTTGCACCCGATGGGACCGTCGTGGGGCATTCGCCGGGGGCGTTGGCGTGGGATGCGATCACCGATCAGGTGAGTGCGAATCCGGTGATGGAGGAGTGGAGCGGGGTGCCGCGTGCACGTGTCGGGTTGCCGTGGAGTGTGCCGATCGGGGGTGTGCAGTTAGAGCGAATGGCGACGATCGCCTCGGAGACGGGGTCGGTGCCGGTCGCGGCAACGCTGGAGGACTTGGGGAATCGGACCCGGGTTTCCTTGGCTGCCGATGCCGAATGGGTTGACGATCCGGGGACGACGTTCCCAATCGTGATCGATCCGTCGTTGGGCGGCCCGTATTGGGATACGTATGTGGAGAGCGGGTATACGACGGACTGGTCGTTGAGGACGTACTTGCTGATTGGAACGTATACGGGTCTTGGGGCGCACCGGACCTTCATGACGTGGAACACGACTTCCCTTGTCGGCAAAGACATCACCTCCGCCCGCTTGAACATCTACATGTATTGGTCGTCGCAGTGCAATCCGCGAAGTTGGTACGTGTATACCGCGAACCCCGTGACGAGCTACATCAGGTGGGAGACCCAACCGACCATCTATGGGTATGCGGTGACGGGGTCGACGTTGACCACGGGTCACACGAGTTGTCCCGCGGTGCAGAACGCCTATGTCGACATCACCGATCACGCGAAGTACTGGTCGCACCTCTCCGGGGGGTACCGGGGGCTTGCCATTGTCTCGGGCAGTGAGAGCGACATCACCTATTGGAAGCGGTTCTACTCCAGCAATGCGTCGTCCCATCAGCCGTCGATCTCGTACACGTATAACACGGAGCCGAATGTGCCGTCGGGGGTGACGGTTGATGACCTGGCCCTAACGGAAGACCGGACGTCGTCGGTGACGCGTCCGGAGGTGTCGGCCGTCGTGACGGATCCCGATGGAGGTGAGGTTCGGGCGTTGTTCACCATCCTCCAGGGCGGTGTGGTGATCATCGACAGTCTGCCGGGCACGGTAGTGGCCAGCGGCCAGGTGTCGTCGGCGACGTTGCCGTACGGGTTGTCGTCGAACGCCGCCTACACGATCGAGGTTCGGGCAACCGATACCCGTTTGATCGGCGATGCCGTTTCACCGACGTATACGTTCACCGGCCCGGAGGGTTCGGTGAGGGAGATTCCTGCGGGGGATGACGATGAGACGGGGGTGGCGTCATGACGCGAGGTGACGTGGTGCGGGGTGGTTTGTGGCGAAGTCGGGCGGCGTGGGTTGCGGTGGCGTGTTCTCTGGCCTTGTTCGTGTCGTCGCAGGCGACGTGGGCGGTGGAACCGAGCCCTTCCCCGAGCGTGTCGGTCGACCCGGGCGTGACGGACCCTAGCGGGGGTGACCCTAGCTTCTCCGACCTGGGGGGTACGGATTCTCAGGCGGCGGATGCGTGGGCTGAGGGTCTGAACATCGATGGCGAGGGCCCATTGGCGGGCGAGGATTCGTCGGGATTGCTGACCGTTGAGGGGGAAGTGACCACCACGGACGCGCCGGTGGTATCGGTTCCCGCAGGGGATGTGGCTGCGGTTCCGCCTGCCCCGAATGCGGCGGACGATGGTGTGTTCGACGCGGCGGAGGTGGTGCCTCCGCCGCCGACGCATGAGACCTTCGTCATCGACTCTCAAACGGACTTGGACGCGAAAGTGGTGGCTCGATCGTCGGTTGAGGACGAAAGCGCCGGGAGCATTGTCGTGGGGGTGGCGGAGGCTCCGATGAGGGCATTGGCGG
>CAZMCU010000015.1:0-24585 GCA_964564915.1 uncultured Demequinaceae bacterium
GAACGTCACCCCCTCGGGTACGTCGAGGATGAATCCGAGGTTGAACCCATCCGTCGCACCAGAGTTGGTAGCGGAAAGCGAGTAGGTGGCGTTGTCTCCGGCGATGACCTCGCCGCCGCCACCAACGGTCAGAGTGACGGTAGGGGCGACAGCGGAAGCGGGCTGGGCGTCAATGACAACGAGCGTGAGGGGGGTGACGACGAGGAGGGGGATGAGCAGGCGGCTTGCCCAGCGGGACCGGTAACGGGTGGGCAAAAGAACGGAGTGGGCACCCTTGAGCCCACTCCGCTGCCGGCGAGTCCTCGCCGAGCCGGAGGCCCTCATAGGGTGAGGGTACCCTGTGCGCGGAAAAGTGGCCAGATGAAGGGGAAGATGCTACCAAGACCGGACGGACGAGAGCGCAATCGACGCTCAGGTCGTCCGGACCCGTTTGCGATCGGATAGTCGCATCAGGAGGGGTCCACCGATCGCCAAGATGAGCACGTAGGCTGCCGCCATCGGGCCGAGTTGCGGCTCGACCCCGGCGGCGACCCCCAGGCCAGCGATGACGATCGAGAACTCCCCCCTCGGGACGAGTCCGAAAGCGACCCGCCACCGCGCCTTCTTCCCCAACCCTGCGCGGTCGGCCGCGAAAAGACCGGTGGCAACCTTGGTTGTAGCGCCCATCAGCGCGAGAGCGAGCGCGGGAAGGAGGACAGGGGAAAGCGTGGCCGGATCGACGCGCATGCCGAAGAAGACGAAGAAGAGGCCGCCGAAAACGTCACGAAGAGGGGGGAGTAGGGATCGAACCTCGTCGGCGAGCTGTCCGGAGAGCGTGACTCCCAGAAGGAAGGCTCCGACCGCGGCCGAGACCTGCACGGCCTCCGCAACCCCCGCGACAAGGAAGGTGATGCCGAGAACGGTGAGGATCAGTAGTTCACGCGAGCGAGAGTGAAGGGCGCGCGAGACGCGCTCTCCCAGACGGAAGGCGACCGCGAAAGCCACGACGACCGCACCGAGAGCGATCACGATTGCCACGGCGCCTTGAGTGAGGCTAGCGCCGACGACGAGGACGGCCATAACGGGGAGGTATCCCGCCATGACGATGTCCTCCATGACCAAGAGACTCAAGATGACGGGGGTCTCGCGGTTGGCGATGCGCCCCAGATCGACGAGCAGCCGTGCGATGATCCCGGAGGACGAGATGTAAGTGACCCCGGCGAGGAGGAGGGACGCCGTGGGCGTCCACCCCAAGAGAAGGCCAGCGGCGAATCCGGGAAAGCCGTTGAGTGCGGCGTCGAGAATCCCCGCGCGCCACGTCGATCGAAAGCCCTCCTTGAGGTCCTCCGGCGAGTACTCCAAACCGAGGAGGAGCAGAAGCAGCACCACCCCAATCTCCGCGCCGACGGAAAGAAACTCTTCCCCCGCATGCACGGGAAACGGACCCCCTTCGCCCAGCAGAAGCCCACCGAGCAAATACAGGGGGACCGAGGGGATTCCGATCCGCGCCGCGAGCCGACCGAGAAGGGCAAGCGTGAGGAGGACGATGCCCAAACCAATGAGAATGTCGCCGACGGACGCTGAGGCACCGTCGGCGAGCAGGCCAGCCGCAGCGAACTTCACTTCCCCGTAAGGATCGTGGAGGCCGCTTGGACAGCTTTGGCGTCACCCATGACGAGGACCACGTCACCGGCAATGAACTCGAAACTTGGCCCCGGCCCGGGAACGGCGTGCTCTCCCCGAATCACCGCGACGACAGAGGCGGACGTTCTGGTGCGAATCTTCCCGTCTCCGATCGTCCTGGTGGTCAGCCCCCCTCTTTTCGGCATCGTCACCCACTCGATCGCGAGACCCTCGACGGTGTGCCGGAGGGCCTCGACTCTTTCGGTGATCGTGGTTCCCCCGAGGAGTTCCGCGAGCCTTCCCGCGTCCCCCTCCCCGAGTTCGATGGCGCCCGTGCAGGCGTCCGGGTCGCTGCGGTCGTAGATCGCGATGTCGCGCTTGCCATCGCGCCTGACCACCACGCCGATCCGGTCGCCTGTCTCCGTTGCGAATTCGTAACGCACACCGACGCCGGGCAGTCTGGTCTCGAACATCTCCATGGGCCGAGCATGGCACGGCGACACGACGCTGGTCCAGGGATGCCCTTATCGGTAGTGAATCGAGGATGCCGTGCGCCGCGAGTCGTGTATCGACGACTAGTCGAGATCCCCCAGACGAATGAGTTCCTCCAATCGGGCCCATCCGAGGCGCCACAGGAAGGGGTTGGACGACGTCGCGTAGCGCACGGCTCGGAGCAACCAGTACCCGGCGATGCGATCGCGCAACGCCCTCGAGGCGTCTCCGTATGCGTCCAGAAAGGCGGCCTCAGCCGTTCGAGGGATGAGAAGAAAAGCCGCGGCGATGTCGGCGGCCGGGTCACCCGCGCCCACGGTCCACCACGTGCAGATCCCCGCGAATCGACCACCATCGGTGGCGACGTACCGGGGGTCGAGGTTTCCGTGCGTCCAACGCGGAGTCGTATCAACCACGGTGTCGACGGCCTTCTCCCAGCGTTCGGAGAATTCCGCGGGGTCGAGTCGCTCCCCGTGGGGTCCGATCGCCTCCCGCAAGTGCGCGGTCACCTCATGCCACATCGCGCGGTAACGGGCGAGGGGAAGTCCGGACTCCACACTCGGAGGTGCGGAGGGTGGGGCGGCGGAGTGCACTTGGCGTAGGGCAGCGCCGAGATCGGGGGCGGTCTCCGCGACGAGCGGAACGACTCCCGCGTTGCTCCCCGGTAGCCAGGGGGCGATTTCCCATCGGAACGGATAATCGCTCGTGGGTTCTCCGGAGAAGACGGGGACGCCAGCGGGGAAGGTCCAGTCCGCCGACACTTCAGGCAACCATCGGAACGATGCTTCCAGGCTTGCGTCAAGACCGGTGGTCGTAGGGAGGTTGACGCAGTACTCGTCTCCGATGCGCACCGTGAGGTGATCTTCGAACACGTAGCGGCGCCCGACCTCGAGGTCGGACAGTTGCCGGTACTGATGTTGGATGAGCGCGGAGACGAGTGCGTCGTCGACCTCGACGTGTTGAGTGCCTTCGCTCGGCCCCCCGTCCATATCTCGACTGTAGCGCCGGAAAGGTTGACGTGGCAGGGGTCCTCGACGTCACGAACGGTGACCGGATTGTCACGGAGAAGCCCTCGCAGCAACGGCTCGACAGAAGTACGGTTATAGAGGAGGTACTGATGCGGGCAGCTCGCGTTCGTGCGTTTGGTGACCTTGCCGGTGTAACGATTGAGGAGATCCCCGATCCGGTCCCCGCGGCGGATCAGATCCTCATTCGGGTCACCGCGGCTGCTCTCAATCCCCTCGACTACAAGGTTGCCCTCACCGGTCATCGAGGGGTTCGCGAACTTCCCTTAACGCTGGGATTCGATGCCGTCGGGACGGTGGAAGCGATCGGCCCAGAGGTGAAGTCGGTTGCGGTGGGAGACCGCGTGTGCGCGATGGCGGACATCATGGCCCCCGGGACGGCGGCAGACCTCGTTGTGGTTCGTGAGCACAACGTGGCGAAGGTCCCCGCAGGAGTAGCCGACAACGAGGCAGCGGGTTTACCCCTTGCCGCCTTGACCGCCTTCCAAGCATGGGACACTGCCGGGCTGGACAAGGGTCAGTCCGTGCTCGTCCATGGTGGCGCGGGCGGCGTGGGCCACCTAGCCATTCAGTTAGCCAAGTTGCGTGGGGCGACCGTCTACGCGACGGCATCCGCGGCTCACCTTGACCTCCTCGAGGACCTCGGGGTCGATCACCCTATTGACTACCACTCGACATCGCCGAGTAAGTTCGCGGGTCTTGTCGACGTGGTGCTTGACACCCGAGGTGGAGCGGTGGCCGCCGCGTCCCTTCAGGGAATGCGACCGGGAGGAACGCTGGTGAGCATCGTGGGCTTCACCCCGACCCCGGACGAGGCTCGGGACGAGGTCACGGTGGTACGCATGCTCGTCGAGCCTCGCGCTCATGAGTTGGCGAGCCTGGTCGCTCTCGTCGCGGACGTCCGCCTCCGTGTCCTCGTCGAGTCTGTCGTTCCGCTGGAGCGGATCGCCGACGCACTCCAGGCTCTCTATGCGGGGCACACCGTGGGGAAGCGGGTTCTCAAGGTGTCTTAGGTCGGTGTCGGGGTGTGCACGTAGCCTGACGACATGGCAACCAAGCCGGAAACCGTCGCCTACGTTCTTGAGCAACTCGAACCTCTTGACGTCCGAGCGCGTCCGATGTTCGGCGAATTCTGCGTGTGGTGCAACGAGAAGGTGGTTGCGCTGATCTGCGACGACACGGTGTATCTCAAGCCCACGGCTGCTTCGGATGCCCTGGGGTTGCGGGAGGCGGAAGCCTATCCGGGGTCCAGACCCTTCCGGATAGTAAGAGACAACCTCATCGAGGACTCCGATGCGTTCCGTGCACTCGTCCAGGCGACAGCCGACGCACTACCCCCTCCCCAGCCCAAGAAGCCACGGGCTCCGCACATTAGCGGTGGTCGGTAGAGGCGATTCGCCATTGGTGGCGACCTCGCCACGGGCAAGGGCGTCTGCGAGGCGGCCGTCGCGTGGAGTGCCTCGATCTCCTTACGTTCGCCAAACACACCCCTGCTTAGGGTCGAAGGCATCGAGCGGAGATGGTGGCGCTCGTCGTTCGGGATGATGGAACCACGTCCGTTCGCGTCGTGAAGAATGGCGAGTTGACAGGGGTTGACGTGACGGTGCTGGGAACATCCGCCCAATCGACGGCGGTGGAATCGGACGGTCTCACCGAGGGTGACATCGTCGCCGTCAACTAGAGGCACACGGAAGGAGGCACCATGAGGGTGCTCGTCGTGGAAGATCACGCGGCGCTCGCCCGGGAGATCGCGGTTCGCCTCCGGCGCGAGCACATGGCCGTGGACGTCGCGCTCAACGGAGCCGAAGCTCTGGAGAAGGCGGCGTTGACGGAGTACGACGTCGTCGTTCTCGATCGCGACCTACCCGTGGTTCACGGTGACGATGTCTGTCGCACCCTCGTAGCGAAGGAGAACGGGCCGCGCATCCTCATGCTGACGGCCTCCCGGGGAATCGACGACGTCGTCGGAGGTTTGGGACTCGGTGCGGACGACTACCTTTCCAAACCCTTTGCGATGGTGGAACTCGTGGCGAGGATCCGCACGCTCGCACGCCGTGCGGGGAACGGTGTCGCACCAATCCTGACCGTTGGCGGGCTCATCGTCGATCCGGGCACCCACACCGTTACGCGAGACGGTCGGTCGATCGACCTCAGCCCCAAGGAATTCGGCGTGCTGGAGGTGCTGGCCGCGACACCCGGTCGCGTGATCTCCGCGGAGCACCTCCTCGAGAAGGTGTGGGACGAATACACCGACCCCTTCACCAACGCCGTCCGCGTCACGATGGTGACGCTCCGAAGGAAGCTCGGGGAACCCCAACTGATCGAGACGGTCAAGAAGTCGGGCTATCGGCTCATCAAGGAGGACCAACTATGAGAATCACCGTGAGGCTCAAGATGACGGCCTTGTTTGCCGTCCTCTTCACCGCGCTCGCTGCGGTGTTGGTCGCGACGGCCTACTCTTTCGTTGCCGCTCGAACCACCCCGCAGGCGGAGTCTGCCGCGCGCGAGGCCGTCTTCCGGGAAGCGTTGGCCGACGCCGGCGTCGTTCTTCCCGTAACCAGACGTGAGACGCCCATACTGCGCCCCCCGGGCGATACAGCGGGTCGAGACACTCCCGGGATCGGCGGTGTGGTCGTGCTCGGACCGAACGATTCTGTGACGATTGCCTTCCGTGACATCGAGAAACAGGCCCGCCAAGGCGTTCTCGATGACCTCCTCCAAACGTCGATCCTTGCGTTCCTCCTGGTCGCGATCATCGCGGTTCCGGTGGCGTGGTGGCTTGCGGGAAGGGTCCTACGACCGATCGACGACGTCGCGGCGGAGGCGAGCACGCTTTCGGCGACGAGCCTCTCCCGGCGCCTCCCCAATGAGGGACCGGACGATGAGTTTCGGCGCCTCAAGACCGCCTTCAACGGGATGCTTGATCGGCTCGAGTCCGCGTTCGACGCCCGTCAGAGATTCGCGGCGGACGCGTCCCACGAACTCCGGACCCCGTTGGCGGTCATGCGAGCCAAGGCCGACAACGTTCTGGATGACGGGCATCTTTCCGGCGAGGGACGAGCACTCGCACTGGAGGTCAGGGAGCAAGTGGAGCGGTCGGAGGCGCTCGTGGAATCGCTGCTCACCCTCGCGCGTGCGGACGATGTCCAGCACACCCGCGAGGTTGTCGACCTTGGCGATGTCGTGGCACGGGCAGCGAGCAGCCTCGCGGATGAGGCCCTACGGAGGGGGGTGGCGATCGACCTTGACCTCAAGGACGCACCGGTTCTCGGCGATCCCGTGCTTTTAGAGCGGATGGTAGCGAACGCCCTCGACAACGCGGTCCGACACAACGGGGCGAAGGGGGGAAGCGTCACCTGTTCGACGGCAACGAAGGGAGGCGACGCCGTCTTCGTCGCCTCCAACACGGGATCCAAGGTGAACGCCAAGGAGATTCCGCGTCTGTTTGAGAGATTCGAGCGAGGCGCGACGCGATCGGAGGCGGCCGGTCATGGGCTGGGCCTTCCCATCATTCGACGAGTCGCGGAGGCTCATGGTGGTGCCGTGACGGCAAGACCCCGGCGCGGGGGAGGCCTGACCCTTGAGGTCCGGGTTCCTCTTGCGACCTCAACGGATACAGTGGTGATACCCCGTTGAGGATTGGCCCGTGGGTGTTTCCAGGTTTCGCGTGACCTAGGTCCCTCGCCATGGGTCGATGCTCGACATAGCGTCGAAGGACACGGCCAACGGAGGCGTCGATGTCGAAGAAAGTCCGCGTGCTAGATGTCGAGGGTTTGCAGTCGCTGATCGGTGAGTTACGTAAGCGCGGGTATACGGTCATCGGACCGACGGTGAGGGACGGCGCGATCGTCCAAGCCCAGGTGACGTCCGTGGACGACCTTCCCCGAGGATGGGGGGACGAACAGGACGCCGCTCACTATCGCTTGCGCGAGCGTGGCGACGACGCCTTCTTCGGATTCGCCTCCGGCGCCACGTCGATGAAATCGATCCTCTTTCCCGCAACCGAACTGATCTGGAGCGGTAAGCGCGACGAGACGGGGGCGTTCACGGTCGATGGCGCAACGAAGCCGGAACCGGGACCGCCCTACGCCCTCCTGGGGGTTCGCGGATGCGACCTCAAGGCCATCGAGATTCACGATGTGGTGCTGACGAGCAGGGGGTTCAAGGACGCTCATTACGCTTCGCGTCGCAAGGGGACCTTTATCGTCTCCGCGACGTGCGGCGAGCCCGGGGGGACCTGCTTCTGTGCCTCCCTCGGCACGGGCCCCAGCCCATCGAGCGGGTACGACCTCAACCTCACGGAACTGGTCGGGCCCAAGAGCCACACGTTCGTCGTTGGCGTGGGGTCGGACAAGGGGCAAGAGGTCCTCGACGCGATTCAGGCTCCCGTCGCATCCTCCGCAGAGATCGAGGCGTCGGACGACGTCGTCAGGAACGCCGCTCTCACGATGGGGCGCGAACTCGATACCGACGGCCTCAAGTACCTCATGTACGCCAACGCCGAGAGTCCCCACTGGGACGATGTTGCCGCCCGATGCCTCGCGTGCACCAACTGCACCCTCGTCTGTCCCACGTGTTTCTGCACGTCGGTTGAGGATGTGAGCGACCTGACCGGGACGACCGCGTCGCGTCACCGTGTGTGGGACTCCTGCTTCTCCGAGAGCTTCTCGTACATTCACGGAGGAAGCGTTCGCGAATCGACACGCTCGCGATACCGCCAATGGATCACCCACAAGCTGGCGTCCTGGGAAGACCAGTTCGGGATGACGGGATGCGTCGGTTGTGGACGATGCATCACCTGGTGCCCGGCCGCCATCGACATCACCGCGGAGGCCGCCGCCCTCCGCGGAGCCTCAACGGCGAGGAAGTAGGAGCACGGACATGGACACCATCAAGGAGATCAAGGACTACCTTCCCGAGCACCCGTTCTTCAAAGGTCTCGACCCCGATCTGATCGCGTTCCTGGCCGGGTGCGCGCATAACGTGCACTTCAAGGACGGCGAGATCCTCTTCAAGGAGGGGGGCAACGCCGATACGTTTTACGTCGTCCGCAAGGGTCGCGTGGCGATCCAGGTGCACCACCCCGCGGGAGGCGGGAGCATCCTCGACACCGTCGACGCTGGCGGGGTCGTGGGCTGGACGTGGCTCATTCCCCCCTACAAGTGGATCTTCGACGCGACGGCGTCGGAAGATACAAGCGCGGTCGCATTTGACGGGGCATGCCTGAGAAAGAAATGCGAGGACGACCCGGTTGTGGGCTACGCGCTCATGAAGCGCGTCACCCTTGTCATGTATGAGCGGCTCGAGGCCGCCCGCCTCCGTCTGCTCGATCTCTACGGTGCGGGGGCGTAGCGGTGGCAGCGACACGCACCTCCACGAAACTCGCCACCACCGACCCGATGGTGCCGCGTCCCTTCCGATTGCTGAGCAAGCGACACGACACCCACGACACCGTCACTCTTGAACTCGAACCGACCGACGGGGTGCCCCTCGCATTCAAAGCCGGTCAGTTCACCATGCTCCATGCCTTCGGTATCGGGGAGGTTCCGATCTCCATCAGCGGCAGTCCCGTTGCCGAGGGGCCGCTGGTTCACACGATTCGCAACGTTGGCGGGGTGACTCGCACGCTCGTGGAAGCCGAACCCGGCGTCGAGTTTGGCGTCCGCGGCCCGTTCGGAACCAGTTGGGATGTCTCGGACGGCAAGGGGGGAGACGTCGTCATCATCACGGGAGGCATCGGCCTCGCCCCGCTCCGCCCCGCGATCCTTGAGGTTCTCGCGGAGCGCGACCAGTACGATCGCGTCACCCTGCTCTACGGTGCGCGGACACCGGACGACATTCTGTTCGGCGACGAGTTGCGCCGGTGGGCAGACCTCAATGGCATCGCCGTTGAGGTCACCGTCGACAGCGCGGCCCCGGGATGGAAAGGTCGCGTGGGCTTCGTCACCCAGCTGATCTCGCGCGCGAGTTTCGACCCCGCGCATACGCTCGCGCTCGTGTGCGGTCCCGAGGTGATGATGCGGGCATGTGTGACCGAGTTACGCCAGCGCGGGGTTCCGGCGGGCGCCATGCGACTCTCGATGGAACGAAGCATGAAGTGCGGGATCGGTCTCTGTGGCCACTGCCAACTTCGGGAACTGTTCATTTGCGTCGACGGGCCGGTGCTCACCTACGAACGCCTGGCGCCGTTGATGCAGAAGTGGGAGCTCTGACATGGCCGACGCACCCCTGCCCAAGATCGCCGTCTGGAAGTTCGCCTCCTGCGATGGATGCCAACTGAGTCTCCTCAACTGCGAGGACGAACTCCTCTCCATCGTCGGCGCCGTCCACATCGCCTACTTCCCGGAGGCGACGCGCGCGTTCGTCGAAGGCCCGTACGAGGTTTCGCTCGTCGAGGGCTCGGTCACCACCCCGGAGGATCTTGAGCGGATTCACGAGATCCGGGAGAAGTCCGGAATTGTCGTCACGATCGGAGCCTGCGCCACCGCTGGTGGCATCCAGGCGTTGCGCAACTGGGCGGATGTGGACGAGTTCCGTTCGATCGTCTACGCGCATCCCGAGTACCTTCACACCCTCGACACGTCCACGCCCATCAGCGATCACATCAACGTTGACTTCGAACTCCGCGGGTGCCCGATCGATAAGTACCAACTGATCGAGGTTCTTGCCGCCTATCTACAGAAGCGCAAGCCGCGCGTCCCGACGTATAGCGTGTGCGTCGAATGCAAACGCAAGGGCGTGGTGTGTGTCGCCGTCGCGAAGGGACTTCCATGCCTCGGCCCCATCACGCAAGCCGGGTGTGGCGCCCTGTGCCCCTCGTTTGCCCGCGGCTGCTATGGCTGCTTCGGCCCGCAAGACAGCCCCAACGTTCGGTCCTTGACTAACGGGCTGGCCCACAACGGAATGTCGGAGGACGACATCGTGCGCGTGCTTCGCACCTTCAATGCGGATGCGGGGGCCTTCAAGGCGGAATCGAATCGCCGAGCCGACGCCCTAGCGAAGGGGGCCGCGAAATGACGCACCAACTCAAGGACGGTAGTCAGGTCCTCCAGGTGGGGATGCTCGCCCGCGTCGAGGGTGAAGGCGGCATGCACATCGAGATCAAGGACAAGGTTGTCCAGTCCGTCAAACTCAACATCTTCGAGCCCCCGCGCTTCTACGAGGCCTTCCTCCGCGGGCGCAAGTACACGGAACCGCCGGACATCACCGCTCGGATCTGTGGCATCTGCCCGGTCGCGTACCAGTCCGCCGCCACCGAGGCGATCGAGGCGATCTCCGGGGCCGTGACCACACCAGAGATCCAGACGATGCGCCGCCTCCTCTACTGCGGGGAGTGGATCGAAAGCCACGCGCTTCACATCTTCATGCTCCACGCCCCCGACTTCCTGGGATTCGACTCCGTCATCGAGATGGCCGCCGACTACGGGCCCGTCGTCGAGATGGCGCTGCGGATCAAGAAGGCGGGCAACGACCTCATGACCCTCGTCGGCGGTCGTGCCATCCACCCCGTCAACGTCAAGGTGGGGGGGTTCTACCGTTTCCCCACTAAGGCCGACATGCTGACGTTGCGCCCGGACCTTGAGCGCGGCCTGGAGGAGTCCTTCGAGACCATCAAGCTCGTTTCCACGTTTGCCTTCCCCGAGATGGAGCAGCCCTACGAGTATGTGGCGCTACGCCATCCCGACTTCTACGGGATCGAGCGCGGCACCGTCGTCTCGACGATGGGGGCGGACTTTCCCGTCAGCGAATTCCCCGCTCACGTCAAGGAGTTTCACGTCGAGCACTCGAACGCGCTTCACGCGCATTTCGACGGAAAGATGTACATGGTTGGCCCGCTGGCCCGGTACACGCTCAACTTCGCCCAACTCTCCGATCGGTGCAAGGAAGCCGCCCTCGCCGTCGGTCTGGGGGAGACGTGTCGAAACCAGTTCAAGTCGATCATCGTTCGTGCCGTCGAGATGGCGTACGCATTCGAAGAGGCATTGCGGATCATCGACGGATGGACGGACGGAGCGGCTCCGTCCGTTCCCGTAGCCCCCAAGGCGGGAGAGGGAATGGGGGCGTCGGAGGCACCCCGCGGCATCATCTTCCACCGCTACGTCACCGATGCGGATGGCATCATCCAAGATGCGCAGATCGTGCCGCCCACCGCGCAGAATCAACCGAGCATCGAAGCTGACCTTAAGACGGCGGCTCAAGAGTGGGTGGACATGGACGACCATTCGCTCACCCACCGGTGCGAGCAAGCGATCCGGAACTACGACCCGTGCATTTCGTGCGCGACCCACTTCCTTGACCTCAGGATCAAGCGGTCATGACGGAAGAGCGTGCGTTCGCTGGGAGGCCACTCGTCATCGGTCTCGGAAGTCCGGATCGAGGCGACGACGCGGTCGGCCCCGTGGTCGCACGTGCCGTAGAGGCGCTCCATCTCCCGGGTGTCGACGTCTCCGTCCATGAGGACCCGACTGCGCTCTTCCACCTGTGGGCAGGGGCGAAGTGCGTCGTTGTCGTCGACGCGATCATGTCGGGCGTTGCGCCGGGAACCGTCGTCGTTCGAGAAGCTGGGGCGAGTTCCGACGCACTCCCGGAGTCGGCGTGGACCCAGACCGGACGCGGGGGGACCCACGCTTTCGGCTTGGCTACCGCCGTGGAGTTGGCGCGAACCCTGGGGCGACTTCCAGAGCGGGTCATCCTCGTGGGCGTCGAAGCCGAGTCCTTCGAGCACGGAGAGGGGCTCACCGCAGGAGTCGCCGGGGCGATCGAGGAAGCCGTCGCCGCGGTACGTTCCGAGCTTGAGCGGGCGTGTGTGGGGAGCGTGGCCTGATGTGCATAGGAGAGATTTGCCAGGTGGTGGGCGTTGAATCCGACGGTCGCGTCCGCGTACGGGGAGACCAGCGCGAGCACATCGTGACCCTCATGACGTTGGAGAAGGAAGCCGAGGTGGGGGACTGGCTCGTGGTGCACTCCGGTTTCGCTCTGGGGTGGCTCGATCCGGACGAGGCTGCCGAGGCAACGAAGCTTCGGGCGACTCCTCCTCGGCCCACCACTTCTCCCCGAGTTTCCGTACCGGCGGTTCCGGCACCCGCTCTCGCCCCAACGGCGGAGCGCCAACCCCCTCTCTCGTTGACGGAGGCCCCATCATGACCCACACCAGACGACTGGGCCTTGCACTGGCGCTCGCAACCGCGTGCATCAGTGGCGTGAGCCTGTTCCTCAACGCCAACTACGTCACGTCCTATGCGAGCCCAACCGTGTACACCACGGCAAAGAACATCGTGGCCGCGCTCGTGCTCGGTGCGATCGTTCTTGCGGGAAGCCACCGCCGCGCTCGCCTGACGCGACCGACGAGGCCCGGGCAGTGGGTCGGGCTGGCGCTCGTCGCCATCGTCGGCGGAAGCGTCGCGTTCGTCCTCTTCTTCGAAGGTCTTGCCCGGGCCACGTCGGACCATCCCGCCGCCCAGGCCCAATTCATTCACAAGACGCTCGTCATCTGGGTTGCGGTGCTTGCGGTCGCCTTCCTCCGCGAGAAGTTGACATGGGCACACGGTGTAGCGATCTCCCTCCTCGTTGTCGGGCAGGTGGGACTCAATGGCGGCGTTTCCTCGACCGTCGCCGCACTCCGCCACCCGGGAGTCCTGATGGTGTTCGGCGCGACCTTGCTATGGGCCATCGAGGTGGCCGTCTCCAAGAAGTTGTTGGCGGGATTGTCGTCGTGGACGCTGTCCATTACGCGCATGGCGGGAGGTTCCGTGGTCCTCCTGGGCTGGTCGGTCATCCAGGGGACGGTGGGGACGATCATCCCTCAGACCGCCGCGCAGTGGTCAGGGATCCTCGTCGCAGGGTTGTTGCTTGCGGGGTATGTCGCAACGTGGCACAACGCGCTCGCACGCGCACAGGCGGTGGACGTGACCGCGGTGCTCGTCTTCGCCGTCTTCGTGACCGCCGCGCTCAATGGTGCTTTCGCGGGGGTAAGCCTGGCTCCGCAAGCGCCGTGGTACGCCGCGGTCGTGCTGGGGACGGGCCTCCTCGCGTGGCAGATGTCGAGGCAGCGTCCCGCGCTCGTCGTGGGGGTTCCCGCGTAGGGGTGACCATGTCGAGCGGAGTCCTCCTGTTTAGCAGGTACGCGTATCCGCCGAACGTGCTGGGGTATTGCGGCCCCGACCACGCGCATCAACTGTTGGAGCAGGTATCGCTGGGGACCGCGGACGGCGAGCTTCGGCGCCTGGCGCGGGGCTTCGAGGGTGCTTGGCCGTACCTCGAACTCATCGCCGCCGCCTCCGGGATCGCGGACCCTCTCGACGAGCGAGTGGTTGAGGCCTACTGGGTGGGCAACTCGCTTCTCGATCGCGTGGGCCCCGCGCTCATGGGGGCGTCGATGGAGGACCGTTTCAAGGACAGGGCGGGGCGTTCGTGGGGTCGGCTGGCCGACGCTATCCCGGCAGGGGCGGTACCGCATCACTCCTTCCATGTCTTCGCCGTCTACCCCTGGCTTGGTTTGCTGAGGGAAGGTCGACTCGATGAGCCGATGCGGGTGCTTCAGGGATGCCGCATTCGCTGGGGACGGGTCGAGTCGATCGCGGGAGACTCCGCCGTCGTCGCCTCGAAGCCGCTTGAGTGGGATGGTCGCGCCTTAAGGTTGGGCGCGCCACGGTTGGAGACGGTTCGCACGGGGTCGGCGGGGTTGGGGCTCGTTGGCGATCTCGCCGTCGGAGACTGGGTTTCCCTCCACTGGGACTGGGCGTGCGAACGATTGACCCCGCGTAGGCTTTCGTCACTTCGGCGCTACACCGCGCGACAGATCGCGATGATCAACTCCCTACCGGTTCCCGCGCCAGCGGCGGTACTTTCCTAGGCGACCATGCACATCCCCGACGGCTTCATCAACCTTCCCACGTCACTCGGCGCGGCCACCGTCGCCGCGGGTGGCGTCGGCGCCAGCCTGCGTCAGGTTGGGCGGACCTTGCGGGATCGTGCCATTCCCCTCGCTGGGCTTGCCGCAGCGTTCGTGTTCGTCCTACAGATGTTGAACTTCCCGGTCGCAGCGGGAACATCGGGCCACGTCCTCGGGGGTGTCCTTGCCGCCGTCCTCCTCGGACCGTGGATCGCGGTGGTGGTGGTCACGGTCGTGATGGTGATCCAGGCCCTCGTCTTTGCCGACGGCGGGGTGTCCGCACTGGGGCTCAACGTAGTCAATATGGCGCTCGTGACCGTTCTGGTCGGTTGGCTCGTCTTCCGGGGCATCTCGCTTCTCCTTCCGCGAACCGGGACCTCTATCGTCATCGCGACGATGGTGGCGTCATGGGCGTCGGTGGTTGCGGCATCGGTGGCCTTCGTCATGGAGTACGCCCTTGGCGGAGGGGGTCAGGTTTCGGTGGCGACCGTGTTTCGGGCGATGGTGGGGGTGCACGCGTTCATCGGAATCGGGGAGGGGCTCATTGCCGGACTGGTCGTTTCCGCGGTCCTCGCCGCGCGTCCGGACCTTGTCTACGGAGCCGCAATCGTCGGAGTCAAGGGAGCCCAGCGTGCGCGGGTGGGGCGCGCCACGATCGCGAGCTTTGTGCTTGCGGGGGTTACCGCCGCGGTGCTTCTCCTCGTCGTTGTCGCCCCGCACGCCGCTTCCTCTCCCGACGGTCTGGAGCGGGTGGCAACGGATCAGGGAATCGCCGGGACGGCCGTCGACTCCGCCACCGCGGGATCACCCTTCGCCGACTACGGCATCTCGGGGATCGAGAACCAACCTTTGGGGACGATCCTGGCTGGGTTAGCGGGGATCGTGATCACCTTCCTGATCGGGGGGCTCGTCATGCGGTGGTCGTCACGTCGCCCGTCGCGAGAGGAAGTTCGCTCGTGACCGTCGTTCATCCTCACGTCGTGTTCGTGCATGGAGTGAGCCCCGTTCATCGGCTTCCCGGGCGCGAGAAACTCGTCGCACTCCTGGTGTTCATCGTGGCGGTGGTCGCGACTCCGGCGCACCAGGTGTGGGCGTTCGCCGCTTATGGAGCGGTCGTGGCCATCGCGGGGTCCCTGGCTCGGCTGTCTCCCGGGCTCGTCAGCAGGAGGCTTTCGGTCGGCCTTCCGTTTCTTCTTTTCGCATTCGCTTTGCCCTTTGTCGGAGGAGGCGAAAGGGTTCAGATGGGCTCGCTGTCGCTGTCGGTTGCGGGAGCGTGGGCGGCGTGGGCGATTCTCGCGAAAGGTGTGCTGTGCCTGGGGGCGTCGGTCATCCTCACCGCGACGACCCCGGTCTCCGAGATACTCCGTGGGCTGAGCGCGCTCCGTGTTCCCGGGGTGCTCGTTGGAATTGCGGGCTTCATGGTCAGGTACCTTGACATCATCGTCAGTGAGGCCCGTCGCATGAGGGTCGCGATGCTTGCCCGGGGGCACCGCTCCCGCTGGATATGGCACGCGCGTCCCGTTGCGGGTTCCGCCGGGTTGCTCTTTGTACGTGCCCACGAGCGTGGCGAGAGAGTGCTGGACGCGATGACGGCGCGAGGGTACGGCGGTGGGATCCCCGAGGCGCTTGGGGAATCCTCCGCCCCGGCGCGATGGCTCGAGACGGAAGCACTTCCCGTTCTCGCGTGCCTCGTGTGCATCGGGGCGCTCGTGGTGGAGCGGGGTGTGCTCTGATGGCCACTCGCATGATTTCGATTCACGGTCTTCGTTACTCCTACCCGGATGGGACCGAAGCCCTCAGTGGCGTCACGGTGGAAATTGAGGCGGGGGAGCGCGTGGCCCTCCTCGGCCCTAACGGTGCGGGCAAGACGACGCTGGTACTCCACCTCAATGGGCTTCTTGAGGGGGACGGGGGAGAGGTCGTCATCGGTGGGTTGGCGCTCACGAAGGAATCCATGAGGGAGATTCGTCGACGCGTCGGGGTGGTCTTTCAGGACCCGGACGACCAGTTGTTCATGACGACGGTGTGGCAGGACGTCGCCTTCGGTCCCGCGAATTACGGGGTGAAGGGGCCAGAGTTGGGCGAACGTGTCAGGTTAGCCCTTGAAGCGGTCGGTATGGAGGAAGCGGCCGACCGAGCGCCGCATCACCTCAGCGTGGGAGAGCGACGGCGGGTCGCGTTGGCCACGGTGCTCGCCATGGACCCGGAGGTTCTCGTGCTCGACGAGCCCTCAGCGAACCTCGATCCCGAGGGGCGCGAGAGGTTCGCGCAAACCTTGGCCGGGTTCGACCACACGATCGTCATGGTCACCCACGATTTGCCCTACGCCCTTGAGGTGTGCGACCGAGCTCTCGTCATGAACGCCGGTCGGATCGTCGCGGATGGCCCCATCGGCGCCATTGTGGGGGACTCCGCACTCCTCGCGACGAACCATCTCCGACTCCCCCAAGGCTTCGACCCGGCGCTCGTGCACCGGGTCGAAGGGGCCACGGAGAGGGGATCCCGTGGCGAGGGGGCGCTCCCCAGATGGGGGGAAGGGGGCACCCGCCAGTTGGACAATCTAGATAAACAGTAGCTGCGCCCCCTCGGTCATCTCAATGAAGTCGGCGGCCGTGATGATGTCGATGACGTCCTCACGCAGGTCGGCCGTCGTCAATCCAGCCATGTCGGCGCTCATCTTGCAGCCCCAAAGGCGGCCTCCGGAGGCGGCGATCTGGTCGAGGAAATCGGGCACCGTTGGTACCCCCAGTTTCTTGATCGAATGCTTGAGGTACCACGTTGCGAAGGGTTGTACCCCGGGGATCCACGCGAGCCACTGGGGCATACGCACGCCTCCGATGGGAAGGTGCATTGCGAAGTTCCCGACCGGCGAGAACTTCATCTTCTTCTGACGCTTCTTGTGAATCATGTCGAAGCCCCAGAACGTGAAGAAGAGGTCGACCTCGACGCCTTCACCGAGGGCGGCGTTCCCGAGGACCAGCCCGGGGTATGCCATGTCAAGGTTGCCCTTGGAGCAGATGATGGCAAGCTTACGACCGGAGGGGCCGTCGTCGAACTTCGGAACGATCGGCTTGTTGGATGCGGCCATGGTGGAATCCTCTCTCGGCCTAGACGCAGCCGTGCGGCTTGGGCAGACCCGCGATGTACGCCATCTTCTTGGCGGGTTTCTTGGGGAATAGTTCGAACTGCAACTTGACGGGGAAGCCGCCTGCGGTATCGACGCGACGGGTCGTCGCGGTCTCGCCCTTCTCCTGGAAATCCTTCCGCAGGAATCGAACCACCTCCCAGTGCCGGTCGGTCATTTCGATGTCGATATTCTTGGCGAGTTCGGAGCCGAGCTTCTCGTCCCACTCGTCGAACTCGGTGAGGAAACCCTCGTCGTCGACGTGGATCTCCCGGCCGAGCATGGTTTGGGTAGGCATGATCTTTCTCCTTTCTGGGGGGCTAGGTGGATGGGGGGCGGCGCTTGCCCCAGAGCGATAGGTTCGGGGAGATGGGGATGTAGCGGCCCGGAAGAAGGAGGAGCCAGTAGACGTACCGGAACGCTAACTTGCCCCAGTGGTTGAATCGCGACTCTTTGAGCAATCGCATCGGACCGATGCCGGGGAACGGGAAGGATCCGGGAAGTGGCTCGACATCGTAGTTGAAGTCGATCAACAGACCTTTGCCTTTGCCCGATTCGACGAAGCAGATGGCGTGACCGTCGAACAGTTCGGTCATCGGTTTGCCTTGGACATAGTTCACGAAGTTGTCGGGGAAGAGATCCATCTGAAAATGGGCGACCGCCCCCGCCTTCGATGTCGGAATATCGGCCGCGTCTCCGATGGCGAAGATGGCGGGATCCTTGGTCGAGAGCAGCGTCTGCTTGTCGACCTCAACGAAGTTGAGGTTTTCGCCAAGCCCGGAGCGTCCGACGAAGTCGGCCCCCATGTTGAGGGGTACCGTCACCAGAAGGTCGAACGGAATCTCCCGCTCGTCGTACGAGACGATCGCGCCCTTCTTTTCGTCGACCTTTTCGACAAGGAAGTCCGCCTCGACCTTGATTCCGCGCTTTCCTAGCATGTCTCCCAGGGTCGCGGCCGCTATCGGTTTGGTGAAGGCCCCGGGGAGCGGCGTAACGAAGGTGATCGAAACCTTGTCCCGCATCTTGCGCTTGTCAAAGAAGGCCTCGGAGAGGAAGCAGAACTCGAGCGGTGCCACGGGGCACTTGATGGGCATCTCCGTGACGTGGATGACGAGGCGGCCTCCCTTCCACGTCTTGAGCTTGTCGCGAAGGGCGAGGGCATCGTCGAACGTGTAGAACGAGTGGATGGAGTCGTGCCAGAGGGGACCATTCATGCCGGGGGTCTGGTCGGGTCGGGGTGACGTACCGGTGGCGATGATCAGGTAGTCGTAGGGGATCGTCGTTCCGTCCGTCAGTGCGACAACCTTCTCCTCGCGTCGGATGATGTCGATCGTTCCGTTGACGAGGGACACGCCTTTCGGCAGGAGTCCGGCGACGGGGCGACGGATGTGTCGGGCCGTGTACTTCCCAAACGGCATGAAGATGTACGCGGGCTGGTAGTCGTGCAGTGTCGCTTGTTCGACGACGGTGATCTCCCACTCGTCGCGTTTCAGCTTCTTCCGCATCTTGTTAGCGGCCATCGTTCCAGCGGTGCCGGCCCCAAGGATGACGAGGCGGTTCATGGTGTGCTCCTGGTGGAATTCGAGGGCCGAGAGACGACCCTTGAGATGGTTGTGGCGACGCGGGGAAGGGCAGAAAGGAGTGTCTGCCGAGCCTCGTCGTCCAGGTGGTATAGGTCGGTTCGGTCGGCTCCTTGCGGAACGATTCCCCCCGCAAGAACCATCCCGACGAGGCGGTTGCCGTCCCGGATAAACGCGCGGGCACACTCGAAGCCATGGCTTCCGACCGTCAGCCTCGGTTCTAGATCGATTTCGTGCGCGAGGATCCGCCAGTCCTCGATGCAATGCTCCAGCGTTGCGGGATCGTCGGCTCGAGCAACGAACCATGGGCAAGGGTTGGCGACGTCCGTGAGAGGGAGACCCTCCATGTCCGTGGCGACCATCATCACGCCGAGCAGATCAGCGGCGAGATCAACGATCGGCTGAATGAGGATAGAGCCGGAATTGTGCAGGCCCGGGACCTTTTCTCCGGGCGCACCGTCGCCGAGGGGAACGATACCGGCGCCCTCGAGGAGATTGTGGATGGGGCCCGCGGGGAACCTCCATTGACGACCGACCTTGATAGCTGGAAGGCGACCGTCGCTCGCCATGCGATAGACCGTCGACTTGTCGACACCCAAGAGGGCCTCGACCCGCTCGGCCGAAAGCAAGTCGGAGCCCAAGTGCCTCTCCTGCATGTCGTGCATACAATGCAGCGTATGCAGTCTGCAGGAGAAGCACCTAGGACTAAAGTCCTAGGGGGCGAAATCGGGGGGATCTACCGCCCGCACGATGTCGGGGGCACCCCCGTGTCGCTATCGTGGTCCTATGCCTGGGGATGGTGGGGAGCCGGGCGACGCCCAGGGCGCCGCGTCGGACTTTGACGACGAAGAGAAGGATTCTTCCCGTGCACCCGTCTCGCCCTATCTGCCGCCTAAGCGTCAATCCGTTCGACCTCAGACTCCAGAGGTTCGTATCTACCCGTCCGGGGTTGTTGCCCGTCCCGTCGAGGAGTACCTCGTTCGGGAGGGTGACTCCGCGGAGTCCGAGGCGCTCTCCGAGGTTGTACCGGAAGGCGAAGATTCGGGTCTTTCAGCCACGGGGCAGCCACGTTCTTCCGGGGGAGAGGGAGGGGGCTCTGGCGGTGGTGGGTTGAGTGGGGGGCGTGTTGGGGCCTGGCTCGCACGAGTTCCTCGGGGTGCACTCGTCGGAGGCGTGGTGGTCGTCGCGTTTGGCCTGGGGATGGGAATCATGGCCCTATTCGGGGGTACCGGGACCGGACCCAACGTCGCGCCTTCCGAATCTCTCCAACCGTTGCCGAATCCCACCCTGGTCAGCTACTTCGACGACGGGATCTCTATCGGTGACTACCCGGCCCCCATCGCCTGGCGTGGGGAGGGATATCCCGAGGCGCTTCAGATGGAGGACTGGGTATGGGATCGCATCGGTCCGAGGTGGGCCATCGTCCTTTTCGGACAATCGGAGGCTCTCGATTCGAGCGTCGGTGGGATTCCCCCCACTCCCGTCGTCTATCTCGTCAGCCCCGAGGGTGTCTATTTCGAACTCGCTGACTTGCCGCGAAAGGTGGCGGACGGCCCTCAACTCGTCTCGTGGCACGAGTCCGATCGAACGGCGCGGATCGTATGGAACTTCGCTTCCGAGGGAGGCCTCCTCGACCTGACCGCCGGGGGGGTCGACGAGACCAACTTCCAAATGAGCAATGGTCGAACGTACAACGTGCAGTTCCTCGCGGCGAATGCCGCGGGAAACGAAGTGTGGATGGCGCGGGGGTCGGATGGCCTGGAGAACAGGTTCGAGTTGTGGCCGGGAACGAGTCCGTGGGAGCGCATCCTCGTGGGTCAAGATGACCTGTACCTGGAGTGGTTCACCTACCCCGCGAATCCCTCCGACTCGGCGATCGCTCTCCAGGTCTACTCCACCGCGGATCCCGCCTTTGCCAGTGCGCGCTCCGGCTTACCGGGGGAGCCCCGCCTTGTCGTCTACTCGCTCGACACCGGTGAGGACACCTTCATTCGACCGGACATTCCGCTCGACCATCCTTCATGCACGTACCTCGGTTGGATCGACGACGTTTCGGTCGGCTACGCGTGTTGGGACGACGCGACGTCCACCCAGAAGGACTTTCAGGTATTCGTTGACGGAACGGACCGTGTCGAGCCATACGACTGGCTGACGCCGTGGTTCGCCGATATTTCCTCCGGAGAGACGGTGCGGGTACCGGACTCCGACCTGGAAATCGTTGGGTCACCGGAAGGTGGGACGATTTCCGAGATTCGTCTCCTGACCACCTCCGGACCAATGGTGCTGGTGGATGCGACGATGTTGGGACCGGAGGGGGGACAGATCGAGAGTCTCGACCAGGTCGCACCTGGGGTTTTTCGGCTGGTGACGTGGGATGGGATCGTCATCGGTATCGACACTCGCTCCGCGACTATTGGACCGACGATCCTTCCAACGACCCAGGACGGGACCCCTCTCATGTCCCATAGTTACGTCTTCTTCGGCGAGGCAAGCCCTCCTCAGGCGGGAATCGTGTGGGGCGAGTAGCCAGTGACTCGCGGTTCCGGCGATGGTTACGGAATGGTACGGCGCCCGACCCGGGGAGGGTCGGGCGCCGCGGGAAAATCGAGGGCGACTACTTCTTCCGGGGTGGGGATTCCTCCTCGGAATCCTCGCCATCCTCGTCGTCCTCAGGCTCAGGTGCTTCCTCGACCGGAGCCTTGGGTTTCGGCTTTGCTTTGGTCGCGGAAGCGGCGGGAGCGGGGGTCGGTGTCTTACGGTTCGCGACCATGAACCCGATCATTCCGGCTAGGGCCAAAACGAGTACCCCACCGACCGCCCACACCCACAGGGGAATACCGTTGTCGTCACCGCTGGGGGCGGGGGCGATTAGGGGTGGAGCGCTCGGGCTGGCACTGGGCGTCACGGACGGGGTGACGACTGGTTCGGGCGCGGGAGGAATGACGACCGTGACCACCGGTTCGGGAGCCGGAGGTGCTGGCGGTTCCGGCGACGAGGCGTCGCTCGTTGCGGTTGGCGTTGTTCCCACGGGTACCACGTTCAGGAGGTCCCATTGAACTCTTGCGGGTGTTTCGGTGGCCAACGACGCCGAGACCGAATACGTCAGATTTCCCGGCATACGAACGTCAACGGTGAGGTAGCCGCCATTGTCGCGGGCCGAAGGCCGAGGGACATCGTCATCGTCGGTAAACGTGTACCCATTCACCCGGTACTGAGGGCCGGTTCTGATGATCTGGATATCCCATGCGGCTTCCGGGGCAGCGGCGAATGAAGGAAGCGGCTCGTCTGTAATGTCGATGAAGTAGCCGTACCAATCGCCATCGATGTAGAGACTCTTCACGGAGGTGGAGAAGGCTGAAGCGATATTATCCGCGTCTCCATCGATATAGGCCTTGATGGTGTCGTGAGCTGACGCGTCCCCGGGATCCAAATACCCGGCGGTGTAGATCCTCCCGGAGACCGTGTTGTCGGCATTGATGGTGTAGGTAGCGCTATACCTACAGCCGGTCAGTAGGATCGCGGCGAGTACGACCCCGCACATGATCTTCAATGTTCTTCCCACGCCCGCTCCTTTGCTAGGTTGTCTCTAATTTACCCACATTGGTGGGTGATCGCACGGGTTAGTGGAGAGACTTCGCTAGATCAGCGGCTGGACCGGGGGGTGCTCGACGTACACGTCGACGCGCCGAGAGCGGAGGCGGAATCGGTGTCCGAGTAGGGGGGAGACCATGATCGCCGTCACCGCGACGAGTACAGCCGCAACGGCGGCAACGCTGAGCCCCCCGGAGGAGCCGGACTTCTCGATGAGAATTCCGGCGACCCACGCCCCGATCGCTACACCAATTCCGATGCCGATGCGGAGCCACGCCAGGCCTTCGGTTAAGTGGTGCTTCTTGACCGAGCGCTGGACGACGTTGTCGCAACTGGCGATGAGGGGGGCGAGGGTTGTTCCCGCGAGGAAACCTACGAGGCCGAACAACACAAGGTTTGGCATGAGGGCCATGGCACAGAAGCCGACGGCAGCGGCGACGGCTCCCGCGACGATGCGTCGCTCGAGGGGCATCGTCCATTCGTGAGAGCCGTACAGCAGGCCGCCAAGGAAAGAGCCACAGGACAACACGGCGAGCACGAGGCCAGCGAGGCCCTTCACCCCCCTCTCGTCCGCAAAGGCAACCGTCGAAATATCGACCCCACCAAACAGCAAGCCGAGCGCGAGGCCGATGAACGTCACGGCAATGATGGGTGACGGAACCCGTAGACCCAAACCCGCGGTGCCGACCATTCGAGCAGGAGGTTCGGTTCTACTTTGGGACAACAGGATGGTGATGCCCACGAGCAGGCCGACTGAACTGACGAAGAGACCGGCCGCGGGATACACGGTGGTCGCGAGGATAGCGGAGAGCGCGGGCCCAGAGATGAAGAGGATCTCGTCGAGCGCGCCCTCAAGGGAAAAGGCCGTATGGATGTCTCTGTCGTTTGTTAGGAGGTGCGACCAGCGTGCTCGGGTGAGAGAGCCCAAAGGACCGGTCAGGGAGGCGAGGATGGCGGCAATCCAGAGCCACACTTCTGGGCCTCGAGTCATCGCGGTGACGATCGCCATAGTGACCCCGATGAGGTGGAGGGTGACCAGCGGAATCATGGCGGTCCGTTGACCCAACCGATCGACGAGACGCGCGGTTGGCACCGTCTGGGCTGCCCAGGCGAGCGTGCCGATAGCCGCAACCCTTCCCGCAATTTCATACGAGTTGTACTGAATCTGGATCATGAGAATGAGGCTGATGGTAAACATCGAGCCCGGGAGGCGTGATAGCAGCCCGGCGAAGGCGAAGGCGGACGCCCCGGGTCGGGAAAGAAGGTTGCGATAGCGGTCAAGCACGCGACCATCCTTCCATCGACGCGAGACGGCAGAGCCGACGCATGCGCGACGATGGGGTCGGACCGTAACGTCGATCCGACCCCATCGTGGGTTGTACTACGTGTTTACTTCTCTTCGGTCGGCTTCTTCGCCGGAGCCTTCTTCGGCTCGGCCACCGCGGCATCTTCCGCGTCCGGGGTCTCACCCTTGCCCCGCCTGGCGAGGAAGAAGACGATGCCACCGATGATGACCACGCCAACAACGATGATCACCCAGGTCGGGAATCCAGAGCCATCATCGCTCGAACCGCTAGGGACACCGTTGTCGTCTCCAGTACCCGTCGCACCACCCACGGCGTGGGGAGCCTCGGTGATGGTCATCAGGTTCCACGTAACCGTGGTGCCGTGCAACGAACCGTTGTGCTCCGTCACCGTACCGGGGAACGTGATGCTCAGAGAAGCGACGGCCTTATCGGCGTCGGGCAACGCTTCGAATGAGGAGGGGTCGGGTTCAGCGCCGTCGTACACAAACGTGTCGCCAACTCGGGTCACGGTTCCGTCTTCCGCTGCGACGGACGTGAGGGGCTCATCCGTGAAGGTCACGAGGGTGCCGACAAACTCCCCGTCGTCGTACGGCTCGGACGTGGCGTTGACCATTCCCTGAGTGGACTCGTCGCCACCGAGGTTGGTCATAATCTCGTCCATACTCATGCCTTCTGCGTACGTCTTCTCGATCGCGAAGATGTACTCGCCGCTCACGGTGTCGTTGTCGTGTAGGACGATGTTCGATACCACCTTGATGCAACCAGAAAGGCTCAGGGCGATCATCGCGACCAATGCGGCGATCCCTACCTTCTTTTTCGTCATGTCCGCTCTTTCCTGTCGACCCCGTGAATAGTCCGGGGGGTGTCCCGCCGCGCGCCACCCACGGCCAACGGTCGGTCGGCTCTCTGCCAGTTCCCCCATCCTCCCAGAAACCGATTCGGGGCGCCACGTCGAAGGACGGCGGCGGAGGCG
>CAZMCU010000015.1:24685-33715 GCA_964564915.1 uncultured Demequinaceae bacterium
CCATCCTCCCAGAAACCGATTCGGGGCGCCACGTCGAAGGACGGCGGCGGAGGCGTGGTGCACTAGGGGCGAAGAGCGTCGGCAACGACGGTCTTCGCGGCTTCTTGAACCTTCTCGAGGTGGTCCTCGGAAACGAAAGATTCCGCATAGATCTTGTAGACGTCTTCCGTACCGGACGGGCGAGCCGCGAACCAGGCACGGTCCGTCATGACCTTGAGCCCTCCGATCGCGGCCCCGTTTCCCGGTGCGGTGGTGAGGCGAGCGGTGATCGCGTCTCCGGCGAGGGTCGTGGCCTTGACCTGTGCGGGGGAGAGGTTGTTGAGTGCGACCTTCTGTTCGGCTGTCGCCGGGGCATCCACCCTGGCGTACCACGACTCCCCCAACCGTGAGATAAGCGACTGATGCAGAACCGAAGGCGAGGCTCCCGTTGATGCCGTGATTTCCGAGGCGAGAAGAGCAAGGATGATGCCATCCTTGTCCGTCGTCCACACCCGTCCGTTGGTGCGAAGGAACGACGCACCCGCGCTTTCCTCCCCACCGAAGCCGATATCGCCCGTGAGCAATCCCGGGACGAACCACTTGAACCCGACCGGCACCTCCCACACGCGACGACCCAAGTCCTCGCCGACCCTGTCGAGAAGCGCGGAACTGACGAGGGTCTTACCGATCGCGGCGTCCTCTCTCCACTTCGGCCGCGCCCCGCCGAAGAGGTAGGCGATGGCCGCGGCCAGGAAGTGGTTGGGCCTCATGAGGCCGCCGTCCGGGGTAACGACGCCGTGACGGTCGGAGTCGGCGTCGTTCCCCGTCGCGATATCGTACGGCGCGGGGTGGCCCTCCATGACATGCCGCAGGGAGGCCATCGCGTACGGCGATGAGCAATCCATGCGGATCTTGCCATCCCAATCCAGGGTCATGAAGGACCAACGAGGATCGACGCGCGGGTTGACAACCGCAAGGTCGAGGTGGTGTTCCTCCCCGATGGCCCCCCAATAATCGACCGCTGCGCCACCTAAGGGGTCCGCACCGATGCGGATACCCGCGTGTCGGATGGCGTCGAGATCGATGACGGTCGGGAGGTCGGCGACGTAGGCGGCAAGGTAGTCGTGCGGCTGGGTGGTGTCGAGGGTGAGGGCGCGTTTGACCGAAATGCGCGGCACCTCTTCGAATCCGGACTCGAGGATCTCGTTTGCGCGAGCGGCGATCCACCCGGTTGCGTCCGTATCCGCCGGGCCACCGTGAGGAGGGTTGTACTTGAATCCGCCGTCGCGGGGGGGATTGTGGGACGGGGTGATGACGATGCCATCCGCAAGACCCTTCCCCGATGTCCGTAGACCACGCGGGGCGATGGCGCCGTTGGCCACCAGGATGGCGTGGGAGATCGCGGGGGTGGGGGTGAAGCGTCGTTGGGCGTCAACCCTAACCTCGACTCCAGCCGCCCCGAGAACCTCCATAGCCGTTTCCCACGCGGGTCCGGAGAGCCCGTGGGTGTCTTTGCCGAGGAAGAGAGGTCCGTCCGTGCCGTGGTTCTTTCGGTACTCGACGATCGCCGCTGTTGTCGCGACGATGTGGGCCTCGTTGAACGCGGCATCGAAGGAGGATCCGCGGTGCCCCGAGGTCCCGAAGGCGACTCGTTGGGCGGCGATGGAAGGATCGGGGACGACGTCGTAATAGGCCCCGATCAAGGCGTCAACGTCAATGAGGTCCTCGGGTAAGGCAACGGTTCCGGCTCGTGGGTCCATGCCCTTACTCTCGCACTCGTGGCGGGTCGCTCGCGACCGGTTGCGCTCGGTACTGTGGTGGCAGCACTGTGGTCGTGGATGTCGCGTCGAGGGGAACAACGGTTCCCGCGACGGCACAGATGGGAGGAAGCGTGGCCAAACCGCGATACGCCTACCTCGGGCCGGAGGGTACCTTCACCGAGCAGGCTCTACGTGTCATGGTCTCCCCAGACGAGGCGGAGTACCTTCCTCAAGTTGACGTGCTCACCGCGCTGGGGATGGTTCGCGGTGGAACCGTCGACTACGCCGTCGTCGCGATCGAGAACACGGTCGAGGGTGGGGTGACCGCGACCCTCGATGCGCTCGCGGAGGGCGCACCGCTCGTGATCCTGGGGGAGGTCGTCCTCCCCGTCTCCTTCGAACTGCTGGCGCGTGACGGTACGGGGATGGGAGACATCCATCGGATCTCGTGTCATTCTCACGGGTGGGCGCAGTGTCGCCGGTGGCTCAATGAGAGTCTTCCGTCCGCCGTCTACGTGCCGTCGTCCTCCAACACCGCGGCCGCAGAACTCCTTGCTGACACCTCCCTTGAGCTGACTCAGGTGGGATACGAAGCCGCGCTTGCTCCTCCGGGGACGGGGGCACGGCTGGGCCTTCGGGTCCTTCGCGATGGCGTGAGGGACAACCCTCACGCGGCGACGCGATTCGTCAAGGTGGGGCAGCCGACGGCTCTTCCTGCTCGCACGGGGGCCGATAAGACCACGCTCATGGTTCAACTGCCGGAGGATCGGGCGGGTTCTCTTCTGGAGATGTTGGAACAGTTCGCCGCGAGGGGAATCAACCTATCGCGAATCGAGTCCCGCCCCATCGGGGATCGGCCGGGCGAGTATTCCTTCTCCATCGACGCGCTTGCTCACATCGCAGAGGAGAGGATGGCGGAGGCCCTCATTGGGCTCAAACGAACGTGCAGGCTCGTCATCTTCCTCGGTTCTTACCCCGCGGCGGTCGGTACGGGCCAGACTCCGGTTGAGAAGGGAACGACGGACGACGACTTCGAGCGCGCGCGGACGTGGGTTGAGTCTCTCCGCGGGCAACTGCCTTAATCGTCCTTCCTTCTGTGGGGACCCTTAGATGAGTGGTTCGCGCGACGTTGTCGCTGGGCGCCTTCTCCCGATCGAACCCTGAGCGCACCCGTCTCGACGCGCGCGGAGATGGCGAGGGCCCGGCCGACCGGTTCGCCATCGACCTGGATCTTCTGGGGGGATTCCGTCGTCACGTCGATGACGGTGCCGCGAGCGTGGTCGATCCGACCGACCCTCCACCCGTTGGGGAGGGTCGGGGCATTGAGCCTCGAACCCTGGAACCACACCTCGCCGAAAAGGCCGGCCCAGCCGGCGAGACCTCCCCTCGTATCGAGGGTGGCGATGTCGAGGATGCCGTCGTCTAGGCTCGCTTCCGGTACCAGGACGAGCCCCCCCGGAAGTCGGCCGCAATTGGCAATGATGACGGTGCGCATCTGCCCCGAGACCGGTTCACCGCCGTCAATGCGAATGGTCGCATGCATTCGGGTACTCCCAAGATGCCGGAGCGCGGCAAAGAAATAAGCGCCCCACCCGAACGTCCTCTTGAGCGAATCGTGAGCCCCGGCGACCATCTCGGCGTCGAAGCCGAGCCCGGCGATGACGAGGAAGGGGAAGTCCTCCGTATGCCCCGGTTCCCTCGTGACGGTCAGCCACCCGACATCGACGGGGATATCCGTTCCGTCGAGGGCGACCCGGAGGGCGGCGTAGGAGTCACTCAGGGGCAGGCCGAGGTTGCGAGCGAGGAGGTTTCCGGTGCCGAGGGGGATGATTCCCATCGGGACGCCCGCCTCGGCGGCGGCGGCGGCGACCGCTCGAACCGTCCCATCGCCGCCGATGGCCACGAGGGCTTTCGCCCCAGCCTTGATCGCGTTTCGGGCAAGTCCGGTGCCGGAATCGTTCGACGTGGTTGTCAACCACATCGGTTCGGGGAGGTAGCGCAGGGAGCACGCGCGATAGGCGGCTTCCCGTAACACAACGATGCCGGGTTTGGTCGAGTTGACGATGAAGGCGATCCGCTCGCGGGAGGTTCGCGTCTCCGCGAAGGCGATCGACGACTCGAGTGGCAGGTCCGCGATGAAGAGAAGCTTCCTCACGAGACGGGGGACGGTGTTGGGGTCACGTTCGCCCAGTCGGCGAACAGCGCTCGCGGCGAGAATGAGCGCGAGTACGGCCGTTGTTAGCGCCGCGATCGAGATTGCCTCCCACACCATAGGACTGAGCGTATTCCTGCGCGGCTAGACTCGTCGCATGATTGACCTCCGGCTCCTTCGAGGAGAGCCCGACCTGGTACGCGAGAGCCAGAGGACGAGAGGCGAAGACCCGTCGGTCGTCGATGCGATGCTGAGTGCCGACGCGGACGCTCGGGCCGCGCTCACAGCCTTCGAGGCTAAGAGGGCGGAGCAGAAGGCTTTGGGGAAGGCTGTATCCGCTGCCAAGGGAAGCGAGAAGGAAGCAACCCTTGCGACGTTGCAGGCCTTGGCTGCCGAGGTTCGCGATCTCGAGGCACGAGCAGACCAAGCGGCCAAGGTCGTGGACGAGTTGGCGTGGGCGATTCCCAACATCGTCGAACCCGGCGTACCGGCCGGAGGCGAGGCGGACTTCGCCGTTCTCAAGGAGGTCGGCAAGCGGCGCGACTTCGCGGCAGAGGGCATCACCGTGCGAGATCACGTGGATCTCGGCGAATCCCTCGGAGCAATCGACATCGAGCGAGGGGCGAAGGTCAGTGGTGCACGGTTCTACTACCTCACGGGCCCCGGAGCGAGGCTCGAACTCGCGATCCTCAACGCCGCGATGGACGCCGCGATCGAAGCGGGCTTCACTCCGATGATCACTCCCACCCTGGTCAAGCCGGAGGTCATGGCTGGGACAGGTTTCCTGGGTCGTCACGCCGACGAGGTGTATCACCTTGAGGCCGACGACCTCTACCTCACGGGAACCTCGGAGGTCGCACTCGCCGGTTACCACGGGGACGAGATCCTCGATCTTTCGGCTGGCCCGTTGCGCTACGCGGGATGGAGCGCGTGTTATCGCCGGGAAGCGGGTTCGTATGGGAAGGACACGAGGGGCATTATCCGAGTGCACCAGTTCCACAAGGTCGAGATGTTCAGTTTCTGTCATGCGGAGGACGCCGCGGCCGAGCACGCACGATTCCTGGAACTGCAAGAGGCCATGCTCGCGACGTGCGAACTCCCCTACCGGGTGATCGACACCGCTGCCGGAGACCTCGGAACAAGCGCGGCGAGAAAGTACGACTGCGAAGCCTGGCTGCCCAGCCAGGACCGACACCTCGAACTCACGTCCACGTCGAACTGCACGACGTATCAGGCGAGAAGGCTCGGCATCCGGGAGCGAAGCGATGGAGGAATGCAGGCCGTTGCGACCGTCAACGGGACATTGGGGACTACGCGGTGGATCGTCGCCCTTCTGGAGAATCACCAACAGGGGGACGGTTCCGTCGCGATTCCTCAAGGACTTCGGCCCTACCTCGGCGGCCTCGATCGCTTGACGCCCTCGGCCTAGAAGGAGTCGAGGAGGCCCGAGCACGAGCGAGGCGGGAGCCGCGAGTTCGCGTGGGTCCCTGGCTTCGGAGGCTTCGTGGGCGTCGTACGCTCGATCTATGTCCCGTGCGCCGGAAGATATGCGGCCCCCTCTGTCGGTCGACACGTGGAGACTGCTCGGCCTCGATATCGACGGCACCCTCCTCTCGGCGTGGGGCGACGGCATCTCACCCGCGGTCATTCAAGCGGTCGAACAAGTGCGTATGTGTCGTAACCACGTTGTCCTGGCGACGGGGAGGAGCATCATCGCAACCGTCGTCGTCGCGGAGGAACTGGGGATTCGCCGGGGATGGACGGTGTGTTCGAACGGGGCGGTCACCGTGCGACTGAATCCGCAGTCCGTCGGCGGCTACGACATCATGGAAAAGGTCACGTTCAACCCGCGAGCCGCGCTCGAACTCATCCAGGAGGAACTGCCGGACGCCAAGTACGCGGTCGAAGATCTTGGCGTGGGGTACCGCGTCAGTCACGAGTTTGCTCCAGGAGAGCTTGCGGGGCGGCAGAGGGTCGTGTCGTTCGAGGACCTCTGTAACGCCGAGGCGACCCGTGTCGTCATCCGAGCCCCGGGTAAGGCGGAGGACCACTTCGACGAACTCGTCGGGAAGATCGGCCTCGACGAGGTGACGTACACCGTCGGTCACTCGGCTTGGCTCGACCTCACCCCACCGGGGGTATCCAAGGCTTCCGCCCTGGAGATCCTGAGGAGACACTTGGGGGTGTATCCGGACCACACCGTCGCGGTGGGAGACGGATACAACGACATCTCGATGCTCCAGTGGGCGGGATCATCCACGGCGATGGGAAACGCCCCCGACGAGGTGAAAGCCGCCGCGGATGACGTCACCGGTACGGTAGAGGAGGACGGGGTGCTCGCCGTGCTGGAGTCCCTGATCGATCCCCAACGTCTTGCTGTTCTCTAGCCCTGGACCAACGATGAACTGGCTGACATCGCCCTCGCACCACCGCTGGCTCGATCGAGAAGCCGATCGCCTCTTCGAATTCGGCCTCGCCTCCGTCGATCCCGCCGGGGGATTTGGGTGGCTTCAGGAGGACGGCACGCGGGACCTCTCTCGCGATACCGAACTCTGGATCACGTGCCGGATGACCCACGTCTACGCGATCGCCGCGCTCCTCGGTCGACCGGGAGCCACCGAACTCGTCGATCACGGTCTGACCGCCTTGAACGAGCGATTTCGGGACGCGAGGAACGGTGGGTGGTTCGCCGCGGTTTCGAAGAAGGGGCCGTCCAACGACGCGAAGGAGGCCTACGCACACGCGTTCGTCATCCTGGCGGCGTCGTCCGCGGCAATGGCCGAGCGTCCGGGAGCGAAGGATCTCCTTACCGATGCGCTCGCGATCTCGGACGATCACTTCTGGGACGACGAAGCGGGAATGTGCAGGGAAATGTTCTCCGCCGACTGGAAGGACGCGGAGGACTACCGGGGCATCAACGCCAACATGCACACGGTCGAGGCGTACATCGCGGCGTCCGATGCGACGGGAAACCTCCGGTGGGCGAGGAGGGCGTTGCGTATTGTCGATCGTGCGGTCAACCAATTCGCGAGGGACAACGATTGGCGCCTACCGGAGCATTTCACGTCGGAGTGGCGAGTTCGCCTTGACTACAACAAGGAATCTCCGGCCCATCCGTTCCGACCCTATGGGGCCACGATCGGGCATGCGTTCGAATGGGCGCGTCTGACCGTTCAACTTGGGGCCACGCTCCAGCAGGGCGGGCTCGCGGCACCCGAGTGGATGGTTCCCGCCGCTCGATCGCTGTACGAGGCTGGGGTACACGAGGGATGGGCCGTTGACGGTGCTCCCGGCTTCGTCTACACGATCGACTGGAATGGAAGGCCGGTGGTTCGGGAACGAATGCACTGGGTTGCAGCCGAGGCGATCGCCGCCGCCGCGACGCTGTGGATCAAGACGCGTCAGCAGGAATACGCCGACCACTACCACCAGTGGTGGGACTACGTTGGTACGTACCACCTCGATCGGGTGAAGGGATCGTGGTGGCACGAACTCGGCCCCGATAACACTCCGTCTCGAACGGTGTGGAAGGGCAAGGCAGACCTCTATCACGCGGTTCAAGCGACCCTGATTCCTCGGCTTCCCCTCAATCCCGCCATCAGTTCATCCCTCGCGGCAGGGAATCTCGCTTAGGGGAGGTTCTCCTCGTTGCTGGGCGAGGCGGGCGACTCCGTCGCACCATCGCCCATCGTGAGGACAACCTTGCCGAACACCTCTCCGGATTCCAGGAGTCGGTGGGCGTCTCCGACCCGTTCCAGGGGAAACGTCGCGTGGATGACCGGGTGGATGTCGCCAGGGATCCGGGGCCAGACGTTCTCGCTCACGTCCGCGATGATGGAGGCCTTCTCCTTGAGGGGACGTCCGCGGAGCGTGGTTGCGAGGAGTTTGGCGCGTTTGCGCTGAAGGGCTCCCAGGTCGAGCGTGCCGTGTCCCCCGCCCTGGAGGCCGATGACGACGAGGCGACCACCCACACCCAGCGATTCCACGTTGCGTTCAAGGTAGACAGCCCCCAGCACGTCAAGGATGATGTCGAAGCCGCCCAGCCCTCGGGCAATGTCGACGAAATCCTCGGCGACGTAGTCGATCGCCATATCGGCACCAAGGCTCCGGCATCGAGCGGCTCTCTTCGACCCTCGCGCGGTGACGACGACCTGAAGGCCATGCGCCTTGGCGACCTGAATCCCAATAGTGCCGATTCCTCCGCTGCCACCGTGGATCAGGATGACCTCGCCCGGTTGCGCTCCCGCTTCCCTGAGGTTCGACCACACCGTCGCGACTCCCTCGACCAACCCCGCCGCCTCGACGAGCGAAACCCCCGGGGGCATGGGAAGCGCGAGGTCGGCTGGCGTCGTCACATGGTCGGCATAACCGCCGCCCGGGAGAAGGGCGCAAACCTCGTCGCCCTCCGCCCATCGCGTCACCCCCGCGCCCCGAGCTTCTACCGTGCCCGCGACCTCAAGGCCGGGCCACTCGGGCGCACCGGGCGGCGGAGGGTAGCGACCCTCGCGCTGAAGAAGGTCCGCTCGGTTGATGCCCGCCGCAGCCACGCGAATGAGGATCTCGCCCGCAGAGGGCTGAGGCGTGGGTCGATCCTCGAGGCGAAACCGCTCAGGTCCGCCGAAACCGGACAATGTTGCTACGATCACGCAGATGCTCCCGATACTGCCGTCATGACCCTTCCGGTATAGCGTCTCATGTGTAGCGAGATCGGCAGTATATATTCACGCCTTACAGCAAGGTAGCCGATAATGCGAAGAACAGGACGGCTGGTTCGGCGGCACGGAAGTGTTGATCGGATCATTCGGCATGGACGAGGAGAGGCTCGATGTTCGGCAGACTTGGTGTCCGCGAGAAGATTCTCGCGGTCGTCGCTGTGCCGATTCTCGTGCTGGTCCTCGCGGCCGGGGCGGTGACCGTCTCCGCAGCGCGAACGTGGGAGAGTGCTCGAAACGTCACGCAACTCCTCACCGTTATCGGCGCGGCCACCGACCTTTCCGAAGCGCTCCAGAACGAGCGGGGGGACTCCGCCAACTTCGTTCACGCCTATGCGGTGACGGATACCAACCGATCGCGTACGGAGAACGTCGTCAACGCGGCGTACCTTGATCTTCGCGCCGCCGTTGCCAACGTTGGAGGGGG
>CAZMCU010000016.1:0-31460 GCA_964564915.1 uncultured Demequinaceae bacterium
TCCGTGCTACGGTTAGCCCCCGGTGAACTTCGTCAGCGGTTCACCACGTCGCAGATCGCTTGTATTTCTGCCTCTCCGCGCCTCGCGCGGGGGCAACCATGACTTTCTTCGGCGAACGAGCGCGGCCACTGCCGCCTTCGCCACCTACCGATACCGCGCTACGCAACCGCGCTGCGCATCGGAACGATGCCGGAAAGGCACCTCTTGACTACCATGACCTTCGGCGCGCTTGGCGTGCCACAACCCCTCGTCGACGCCCTCACGCGCGACGGGGTAACCACCCCCTTCCCCATCCAAACCGACACGCTGCGCGATACCCTCGCCGGCCGTGACGTCCTCGGACGGGCCCGGACGGGTTCGGGGAAGACCCTCGCGTTCGCGCTTCCGATGGTCGCGCGCATCGGCGCCGCTCGGGGAAGGTCGGCTCCCGGCCGCCCCCGCGGCCTGGTGCTTGCACCCACCCGCGAGCTCGCAACCCAGATCAACGCCGTGATCGCACCTCTCGCCAAGATCTACGGGCTCACGAGCACGACGATCTTCGGCGGCGTCCCCCAGGGCCGCCAGGTTTCCTCGCTCAAGGGGGGCGTCGACATCATCGTCGCGTGCCCCGGCCGCCTCGAGGACCTCATGAAGCAGCGCGTTGTCGCGCTCAGCGCGGTGGAGATCACCGTGCTGGACGAGGCCGACCACATGGCCGACCTCGGCTTCCTTCCCGGCGTCACCCGCATCATGGCGTCCACCCCCTCGACGGGTCAGCGACTGCTCTTCAGCGCGACGCTGGACAATGGCGTCGACAAGATCGTTCGCCAGTTCCTCAACTCGCCGAAGGAACACTCCGTCGATGAATCCAACACCCCGATTGCGGCGATGACGCATCACGTGTTCCACCTCGACGGTGTGGACGCCAAGAAGGAGATGATCGCGGCCCTCGCCTCCGGCACCGGTCGCCGCATCCTCTTCATGCGCACCAAGCACCACGCCAAGAAGCTCGCCCGTGACCTCACCGCCGCCGGAATCCCCGCGGTCGACCTCCAGGGCAATCTCGCTCAAGCGAAGCGTGACAAGAACCTCGCCGCGTTCAGCGGCGGCACCACTCGCGTTCTGGTCGCGACGGATGTCGCGGCACGCGGCGTCCACATCGACGACGTCGAACTCGTGGTCCACGTCGACCCGCCCGCCGAGCACAAGGCGTACCTCCACCGTTCGGGCCGTACCGCTCGTGCGGGCAGCGCCGGTGACGTCGTCACCCTCGTTCTTCCCGAGCAGCGTCGCGACACGACCGACATGATGCGCAAGGCGGCCATCACCGTCCAGCCGCTGAGGGTCAACGCCCGGTCTCCCCAGGTCATCGCCTTGATCGGCGATCGCGCCAATTACGTGACGCCCGGTCCAGTCGAGGCGGAACCCGTTCGCCATCCCCGTCAGGGTCGCAGCGGACGCGGCGGAGGCAACAACCGCGGCGCTATCGCCGGTGGCGGACGTGGGCGTGGCGCTGGCCAGAGTCCCAGCACCGGGCAGAGTCGCGGGGGCACGGGACACTCGTACCGTGGAACGTCGGCCGGGTCTACCGGCGGTGCGGCGGCCTTCTCCGCTCGACGCGGAACGGGACGCTCCCGCGGTCAGGGTCGCGGCTAGTCCCAACGCAGCCTCTCGCTAGAACCCCAGGCGCCCGAGTTGCTTCGGGTCGCGCTGCCAGTCCTTGGCCACGGTGACGTGGAGGTCGAGGAACACGCGGCGGCTCAGCAACGCCTCGATGCCGTGTCGCGCCCGCGTGCCGACGTCCTTGAGCCGCTCCCCCCGGTGCCCGATGACGATTCCCTTCTGACTGTCGCGCTCGACGTAGATGGTCGCGCGCACGTCGAGCACGCCGTCAGCCTGATCGGCGTCGCGGGGAACGATCTCCTCGACGACGACGGCGAGCGAATGGGGAAGCTCATGCGTGACGCCCTCGAGGGCGGCCTCGCGAACGAGTTCGGCGACCATGATGAGTTCCGGCTCGTCGGTGAGATCACCGTCGGGATAGAGCGGGGGCCCGGGAGGAAGGTATCCGACGAGCACGTCGGCGAGCACCTCCACCTGATCCCCTCCCTGCGCGGATACCGGCACAATCGCAGCCCAGTCCCCGAGCGCGTCGGCCGCCATGAGTCGCTCGGCGAGAACGGGGCGCGGAACAAGGTCGGTCTTGGTGACGATCGCCACGACGGGCGCGTGCACCCCTGCCAGTTCCGCCGCGATGAAGCGATCTCCCGGCCCGATCTTCTCGTTGGCGGGCAGGCACAAGCCGATGACATCCACCTCGGCGAGCGTTCCCCGGACGAGGTCGTTGAGGCGCTCGCCGAGGAGCGTGCGCGGCCGGTGCAGTCCCGGTGTGTCGACGATGACGAGTTGGGCGTCCGGACGGTGGACGATGCCGCGGATGGCGCGGCGGGTCGTTTGGGGCTGGTCCGCCGTGATGGCCACCTTCGAACCGACGAGGGCATTCATGAGTGTGGACTTGCCCGTGTTGGGGCGACCGACAAAGCACGCGAATCCGCTCCGGAAGTCCGGACTGGGCTCGTCAGTCATCGTCAACCCCGCCAGAACCCTCCGCCGGAGCGGGTGACGCCACGATCCACGCGAGCCGCTTGCGGCGCCCCACCGTCCCCGCAGCGACGAGCCGCAGCCCGTGCGTCACCGCTTCCGACCCCGCGATTGGAACCCTGCCGAGCGCCTTGGTCAACAACCCCGCGACCGTCTCGACGTCCTCGTCGTCGATCTCCACGCCAAACAACTCGCCCAATTCGTCGAGCGGCATGCGCGCGGGCACGCGGTAGGCGCCATCGGGCAACGCGACGGGCTCCGGTGCGACCGTGTCGTGCTCGTCGACCAACTCCCCCACGATCTCCTCGAGCGCGTCTTCGATCGTCACGAGGCCGGCCACCCCACCGAACTCGTCGACGACGATCGCCATGTGGACCGCCTCCGCCTGCATCTTCCTCAAGAGGGTGTCCACCTTGATGGACTCCGGGACGAGGAACGGAGCACGAGCCAAGCCATCGACCGAACGTTTACCCTTCTTTGACCGCCCCTCGGTCGCCGCCAACAGGTCCTTGAGGTAGAGGACGCCAATCACCTCGTCGACGCTCTCCCCCACCACGGGCATCCGGGAACGACCCGACCGCAGGAACACCCCGAGAGCGCGCTGCACATCCGTGCCGGAGGGGATGGTGACCATGTCCGTCCGGGGAACCATCACCTCGCGCACGATCGTTTCGCTGAAACCGACAACGGAGCGGAGGAGCTCAACGTCGTCCTCTTCGAGTGCCTCTTCCGCTTGTTCGACGACGTCGCTCGCCTCCGTGAGTGGTCGGAATCGCAGCGCGGGGATGACGGCGCGGATCGGTGCGGACCCGACGATCGCGAGCGCGGCGATGGGTGCGACCGTTCTGATCGTCCCCAGGGGATGGGTGCGGGCGAGGCGACGCGGGACGACGCGAACGATGAAGAGCGAGAGGGCGCCGGCTAGGACGGCGGCGACAATCAGCGTCACCACCCAGGAGATGTCGATCCGACTCCCCACTTCCGCGGAGCCGAACCCCCACGCCACCAGCGCCGCGGCCTCCGCGATGGAGTTGACGACGGCGGCGGCGTTGGCGGTGACCTCCACATCGTGGGCAAGCCACGCCGCGAGCGTGCGCCGACCGTCCGGGCGTCTCCGCTCCGCAAGCCGCCTCTCGGCCACCGTGGGAAGTTGCTCAAACGCGGCGATGAGGGCCTGGAGAGAGGCGGCACAGAGGAGCCCGGCCCCGCACGCTACGCCCAACCAAACGAGGCCCGATCCGCTCACGTTGTGGTGGGGGTCCCCATGACCGCGACGTCGGAGATCGGCGTGAAGTCCCGGCCTCCATCCTCCGTCGTTCCCAGGATGCGCAGCCTCACCCAGGTCGTCGTCACGTCCACGTCGAGCGACTGCATCGTCGGCGAATCGGTGAAGGTCTGCGTGACGGAAGACCCGTCGGCAAAGTCCCACAGGACCGACGTAACACGTCGGTTCTCGACGAAGCGGTCGATGTCGGTGCTGGGGTCCACCTTGGCGTATCCCGGGATGAGCCCCACCGAGGTGACGTGGAAAACGTCGCCGAGGTTGAGAACGATCTCCATCCCTACCCCGTCGCCCGCAACACGCCACGCCGTGGTGGGGTCTCCATCGAGAACGTTCGCAACGCTGTAGCTCACGGGATTGCCCGCGGCGTCGGTCGAGTCCGGCGCAGTTGCGGAGGCTTGGGCCCCCACCGGCGCGATCTCACTAGAGGCTTCCACGGACGTGGTCGGCGACGCCGTGACATACACGGGACCGGTATTGTCGGCTTCCGGGGCGCTGGAGCAGGCGGTCAGCAGCAGCACAACGGCGGCAAGCGGAGCGACAGATCCGCGACGTCTCATGCTCCGCACTCTAGCAGCGGACACGGGTAGGTACTCAGGGGTGTGCGGCGAGAAAGTCGGAGAGGATCCCCTGTTGGAGGGCGAACATCTCCGCCTCCTCCGTTGGTTCCGCGTGGTCGTATCCGAGCAAGTGGAGGATCCCATGGATGACGAGGAGAAGCATCTCGTTGTCGACGGGGTGGCCGACCTCCGACGCCTGCCGGGCCGCAACGCTCGGGCACACGACAACGTCCCCGAGGAGCCCCGCTGGTGTCCGCTCCTCATCCGTCCCCGGACGCAACTCGTCCATGGGGAAGGACAGCACGTCCGTTGGCCCCTCCTCGTCCATCCACGTCACGTGCAGATCCGTCATCGTGGCTTCATCGACGAACAGCACCCCAAGGTCGGCCTCGTCGGAAACGTTGAGGCGCCGAAGGACGAATTCCCCGAGGTCGACGAACCGGGGGGCATCGATCTCGGCATCGGTCTCGTTCGTGACGTCAATCATGGGCGGGCTTCCCCTTGGCGCGGGGGGTCACTTTGCTCCTCCGCGCGTCGTCCTTCGCGTAGGCGGTGATGATGTCGGCCACCAGGCGATGCCGGACGACGTCTTCCGCCGTGAGCCAGCACACCGCGATGTCCTCGATTCCGTCGAGAATCTCCCGCGCGACCACGAGCCCCGAATCGGTGCCCGCGGGGATGTCCGCCTGAGTGATGTCGCCCGTCACCACCATGCGCGACCCGAACCCCAGTCGCGTCAGGAACATCTTCATCTGCTCGCGAGTCGTGTTCTGCGCCTCATCGAGGATGATGAAGGCATCGTTGAGGGTCCGCCCCCGCATGTACGCCAGCGGGGCGACCTCGATGATCCCCGCCTCGATGAGCCGAGGGATCGTCTCCGGGGCGATCATGTCGTGGAGCGCGTCGTAGAGCGGGCGGAGGTACGGGTCGATCTTCTCCGAGAGCGTCCCCGGGAGGAACCCCAACCGCTCGCCCGCCTCGACCGCCGGTCGGGTGAGCACGATGCGCGTCACCCGTTTCGCTTGGAGAGCGGCGACGGCCTGGGCCATGGCAAGGTAGGTCTTGCCCGTTCCCGCCGGTCCGATGGCGAACGTGATGGTGTGGGCCTCGATCGCGGAAACGTAGGCTTCCTGGTTCTTCGTCTTCGGCCGGATGGTCCTGCCCCGGTTGGAGAGGATCGAGCGGGTCAACACCCTGGTCGGCCGATCCTCACCCGCGAGCATGTGCACGCTCCTGCGCGCGACGTCGGGTGTGACCTCAACCCCCGCCTCGACGATCCCCCGGAGTTCCTCGATCGCCGCCGCGACATTCGCCACCGACCCGTCGTCGCCGGAAAGCCCGATCGTGTTTCCCCGGACAAGAATCTCGACATCGGGAAATGCTTTCTCAATCTCCTTGAGAACCCCATCCCCCGATCCCACGAGGTCTCGCATGACAGAAGCGTCGTCGATGACCACGACCCTCGATGGGGTCACTCGATCGTCCCAGCGAGGTTGGGACCAAGCTCGGCTCCGCCGAGGACGTGCGCGTGCACATGGAACACGGACTGACCCGCGACGGGACCGGTATTGAAGACGAGGCGGAACTGCCCGCTGCACTCGTCGTCCGCTATCCGCTGCGCGACATCGATCATCTCCGCTAGCACGTCCGGGGCTGCCGCCGCGACATCGGTAACGTCGGCCAAGTGTTGCCGCGGGACGACGAGGACGTGAGTCGGCGCTTGGGGCATGATGTCCCGGAACGCGAGCACGTTGTCCGTTTCCAGGACGATGGTGGACGGAACTTCGCCGGCGATGATGCGGCAGAAGAGGCAATCGGAATCGCTCATGCCTCTAGCCTAGGCCGCCCCACCCCCATGAGGGAGGGGCCTTTCGCCGGGAACGGAACCGGACCACTGCCCCCCAAGCGAGAGGAGGACCGCGATCGCCGCGGGCCCCGCCGTCGACGACCGTAGGACGTGTGGCCCCAACCGTGCGGTTTCCGCCCCGGCGTCCACGAGCGCGGCACGCTCCTGGTCCGAGATACCGCCCTCCGGTCCCACGATGAGCCAGGTCTCGCCGAACGCACCATCCCCCGTGCCGGGAGCTGGTTGACGAACCCAAACGAGTTCCGCGAGGTTCGCCGTGGCGTCCTCGTGAAGCACAACAACGTGCGCGCCGGAGCGGGCCGCCTCCTCCACGAGGCGCGCAAGTCCGTCCGTCGGGACGAGTGGAGACACGTCGGGGATCCACGCGCGTCGAGCAACCTTGGCGGCCGCGACGACCACGGCCTCCCACCGTTGGCGTCCCGCCTCGACCTTGGGCCCCCTCCATTGGACGACGCTCCTGTGCGCGGCCCACGGCACCACTCGCGTTACCCCGAGTTCCGTCGCCGCCTCGACGGCCGCCTCATCCCTTCCCCCTTTGGCCAGGGCTTGAACCAAGACGATGGGACGGTCGGAATCGAGGGAGATGGATTCGACCCTCGCCTCGACGCGCCCCTGCCCCGACGACAGAACCACCGCACTCGCCCGTGACCCGCGACCGTCGATGAGGTCGATCGCCTCGCCCGGTTCCAACCGCTTGACCGAAGCCGCGTGATGACCCTCCGCACCGTCGACGACGAGAGTGTCCCCCGGGCGAGCCCCCGCGGCCCCGGGAACCACAAAGACGGGGGCGCTCACACTACCGACCCGTGAAGGCGTCGCGAAGCCTCGAAAACAGGCCCGCGTTCGCCGGGGCGAGTTTCGCCTCGGGGAAGTCCTCTCCTCGTAAAACCGCGAGGCGCTTGACGAGTTCCTCTTGCTCCGGGGTCAAGGCGGTGGGCGTCTCGACGTCGATATGAACAAAGAGGTCGCCCCTTCCGGTTCGTTGGAGGTGGCCCACGCCGAGGCCCTTGAGGCGCGTGGTCTCCCCGGGTTGAGTCCCGGGGCGAATGTTGACCTCCCTCGGCCCGTCGACGGTGTCGACCTTCATGACGGTGCCGAGGGCGGCAGCCGTCATCGGAATCTCGAGGGTGCAATGAAGGTCATCCCCTTGGCGCTCGAACACCTTGTGCGCCTGCTCCCGAATCTCGACGTAAAGGTCTCCCGACGAGCCACCCCCGACGCCCGCGTCTCCATAGCCCTGCAGGCGGATGCGTGTGCCGGTTTCGACCCCCGCCGGAATGTCCACCGTGATCGTGTGGCGCGAGTGCGTGCGCCCCTGGCCCGAGCACTCCGTGCACGGAGACTCGATGGTGGTACCGAAACCCCCGCACGATGGGCAGGGCGCCGTCGTCATGACCTGTCCAAGAAGCGAGCGCGCCACCCGCTGAACCGAGCCCTTCCCCCCGCAGTTTCGACACATGACCGGTGCCGTTCCCGGGGTGCAGCACGAGCCCCCGCACGTGGCGCACACATCGGCCGCGTTCACCTGCACGTCACGGGCAACTCCGAACACCGCCTCCTCGAGTGAGACGTCCACGTGGAGCAGCAGGTCCCCTCCCCGTTGTTTGCGCGACACCGGGCCGCGTCGGGAACCTCCCCCACCGAAAAAGGTCTCGAAGATGTCCTCGAAACCGAACCCCGCGGATCCCCCCCGCGAGTTGGGATCGACCCCGCGGTCGTACAGGGCGCGCTTGTCCGCGTTGGAGAGCACCTCGTACGCTTGCGAGACCTCCTTGAAGCGCTCTTCGTCGCCGTTGTGGCCAGCGGAGTCGGGGTGGTGCTCGCGCGCGAGGCGGCGGTACGCCCGCTTGATGTCGTCGTCCGTCGCGTTCCGAGGAATACCGAGGACCCGGTAATAGTCCTTCACGGAGTCACCACTCTCGAGAGATATCGGGCGACGGCGCGCACCGCGGCCATCGTTCCCGGATAGTCCATGCGCGTAGGCCCGAGCGACGCGAGAAGGGAGGATTCGCCTCCCCCGGGCCCGTAGCCCGCCGCGACGATCGCCGTCTTGGAGAAGGCGTCGTAATGGGTTTCCCTGCCGATCCTCACCGCCACGTCATCCGTTTCCCTCGCCATTTCGTGGAGAAGTCCGAGGAGCACCACCTGCTCCTCGAGGGCCTCCAACACCGGTGCGATCGCGTCCTGCTCCAGCCCGGCATCGGCGCGCGCCAGGTGGGACGTCCCCGCGAAGACCACCCGCTCAACCGTCCCTCCCCGCGAAGCTTCGACGATCGCCTCCGCGATCGCTCCCGCCCACGGTACCTGACCCGGCTGACCCACCCACGCCGCAAGCTCCCGCTCAACCGCCGCAGGCCCCAACCCTGCCGCGATGTCGTTGACCTCGCGAGCCACCCGTTCGAACTCATCGTCGGACGGCTGGCAACCGAACGTCACCATGCCCTGTTCCACCCGGGCGTCCGCGGAGACGACGACCACGAGGGCGCGATCCTGGCTCGCCCTCACGAGCTCGACCCTGCGCACCTTGGAGTCCCTCAGCGAGGGGTACTGGACGACGGCGACCTGGCGCGTCAGTTGGCTCAGCAATCGAACCGATCGCTCGACCACCTCAGAGAGGTCGACGGCGTCGGCAAGGAAGACGCTGATCGCACGACGCTGGGCTTCGGGAAGCGACGACGAGGCCAGGTGGTCGACGAAATACCGATACCCCTTGTCCGTCGGGATGCGCCCAGCCGAGGTGTGGGGCTGCGCGATGAGCCCCTCTTCCTCGAGGATGGCCATGTCGTTGCGGATGGTCGCCGGGGAGACGCCGAGTTCGTAACGCGAGGCCAGCGCTTTGGACCCGATCGGTTCGCTCGTCGCAACGTAGCCCTCGACGATCGCGCGAAGAACCGCCGCACGTCGTTCGTCGGACATCCGGCACCTCCGGTCTGGCACTCATCACGGTTGAGTGCCAATCCTATCCCGCCGTGCGCCCCCCTCCCGAGAACCCGCTAGCGTGGTCTCGGAGGCACCATGGCGTACGAGAATCTCGGTGGACCGGATGTTCAAGCGGCGGGGATCGCCCAGTTGGGCGCGATCATCGGCCCCATCATCCCCTACCTCGTCTACCTCAAGCACCGGAACAAGGAGCCCATCTCAGCCCATGACGCTGCCGCGGCAACCAACTTTGGGATGCTCGTGCTCGTGGTGTTCGGCGTCGGTACCCTGGTCCGGCTCGTCGTGCCCTGGGTGAACTGGCTGGGGGCGCTCGCCCAGATCGGGATCGTCGTGGTCGCCGTGGTACTCGCAGCCCAGGCGTATGGGTCGGTTCACCGGGGGGTTCCCGCCTCCTATCCCCTCAGGATTACCGTCGTCCGGTCGTAGCACCACCGCGGCACCGCGCCGATGGTGGGTGAGGGTTTTCCCTGAGCCCCGACCCTAGAGAAATCAGGGTCGGATTCCCTCGCCCGGACGATGCGGATTTTCGGTGCCGCTCGGCACCATGCAGACATGAGCACATCATCAACCGGGCGGTCGGACAACGGCCAGCCCACCGATCAGCAGGAGTCCGCCGATCAGGTTCCCTACCCTCCCCCCGGCGGGTACGCGACTCGGGGCTCCTACCCGCCCCCAGAACCCCTGTGGGAGAGTCAGGCGCGCACCATCGCCGCGCTCACCCACGTGTCCGCGTTCTTCTTGCCCGTCATCGGGCCACTCGTCGCTTTGCTCGTCTTCAAGGGACGGAGCCTGCTCGTCGAGCACCACGCGAAGGAGCAACTCAACCTCGCGATCAGCCTGTTCCTCTACTCGATTTTCGCGGTCGTCGGCACCATCGCGACGCTGGGCCTTGCGCTCATCGCGGTCGTCCCGCTGCTGATCGTCGTTCCGATCGCCGCCTTCGTCCTGACGATCGTGGCCGCGATTTCCGCTGGCAGCGGCGAGTACTACCGGTTCCCCTTCATCATGCGGCTCATCCCCGAGCCGTTAAGTTAGGTCCCTCACGACGGCGTCGGCGAGCAACCTCCCGCGCCGCGTGAGGACCACGCGACCGGGCGTCGCGGCCTCCTCGATCAAGCCGTCCGCGACGAGGTGCGGCAGGCGGGCGCGGGCATCCAGGGTCAGGGCCCCCGCGTCGAGACCCTCGGCAAGCCGGACGCCCAACAGGACCGCCTCGACGTGCCGCTGTTCGTCCGTTAAGGTTTCGCGGCCGTCCTCGGGGCTCGACCCCGCCGCGAGCCTCTCCGCGTACGCGCGGGGGTGCTTGACGTTCCACCACCGCGTCGGGGGGTGGTCCGCGCGAGGCCCGAGGTAGGAGTGGGCACCCGGCCCGATTCCCCACCATTCGTCCCCTCGCCAGTAGCCGAGGTTGTGGCGGCATCGGGTCTCGTCCGATGTCGCCCAGTTGGAAACCTCGTACCACGAGTATCCGGCTTCGGAGAAAGCCTCATCCGCCGCCTCGTACAGGTCCGCTTGACGGTCGGGATCGACCGGAGCGATCTCGCCTCGACGCAGCGCGGCACCCATTCTCGTGGCGGGTTCGATCACCAACGCGTAAGCGGAGAGGTGATCGGGATGGAGGTCGATCGCGGTGTCGACGCTGGTCCGCCAGTCGTCGAACGACTCCCCCGGGGTCCCGTAGATGAGATCGAGAGAGACGGCAAGGCCGGCTTCGCGCGCCCACCCCACCGCCCGCGCGACGTTCTCCGGATTATGGGTGCGCTCCAGGGTTCGCAAGACGTGCGGGACGGCCGACTGCATCCCCACGCTCACCCGCGTGAACCCCGCAGCCGCGAGCGCGTCGAGCGATCCCGGGGCGAGCGAGTCCGGGTTCGCCTCGACCGTCACCTCGGCGCCGGGGGCCAGTCCCCACACGTCTCGGATCCCGTCGAGAAGCCGCGCCAACGAGGCAACCGGAAGGAGCGTCGGCGTTCCTCCCCCGAAGAACACGGTGTCGGCGCGCGGCACTCCTCCGGTCGCCCCCATGACCCGACCCGCCATTTCGGCTTCCCGTGACGCCGCCTCGACGTAACCCTCCGGGGTGGCGCCACCCAGCTCTCCGGGGGCGTACGTGTTGAAGTCGCAGTACCCACATCGCGCCGCGCAGAACGGCACATGGACGTAGACGCCGAAGGCCACCGCTACTTCTTCTTGTCGCCCTTGTCGGATCCGTCGTCCGCCGTGCTCAGCGCGGCGATGAAGGCCTCCTGAGGGACGTCGACGCGCCCGATCGTCTTCATGCGCTTCTTCCCCTCCTTCTGCTTCTCGAGGAGTTTGCGCTTGCGGGTGATGTCACCGCCGTAGCACTTGGCGAGGACGTCTTTCCGCATCGCGCTGATCGTCTCCCGTGCGATGATGCGCGAGCCGATTGCCGCCTGGATCGGCACCTCGAACTGCTGGCGTGGGATGAGCTTCCGGAGCTTGCCGGTCATCATCGTCCCGTACGCGTACGCCGCGTCCTTATGGACCACCGCGCTGAACGCGTCGACGGCCTCTCCCTGGAGGAGGATGTCCACCTTGACGAGGTCGGCCACCGCGGTTCCGCTCGGTTCATAGTCGAGCGACGCGTACCCGCGCGTCCGCGACTTGAGTTGGTCGAAGAAGTCGAAGACGATCTCCGCGAGCGGAAGGACGTAGTGCATCTCGACGCGATCGGCGGACAGGTAGTTCATCGTCCCCATGGTGCCTCGCCGCTGCTGGCACAATTCCATGACCGTCCCGATGAACTCGCTTGGCGCGAGGATCGTCGCCTTGACCACCGGTTCCCGAACCTCGCGGATCTTGCCGCCCGGGAACTCACTTGGGTTGGTGACGGTGAACTCCTTGCCGTCCTCCATTGACACCGTGTAGACGACGTTCGGGGCGGTCGAGATGAGGTCGAGGCCGAACTCCCGTTCCAGGCGTTCGCGCACGATCTCCAAGTGAAGGAGCCCGAGGTAGCCGCATCGGAAGCCGAACCCGAGCGCGACCGAATTCTCCGGCTCGTAGGCGAGCGCGGCGTCGTTCAACTTGAGTTTGTCGAGTGCGTCGCGGAGCAGGGGGAAGTCGCTTCCGTCGAGCGGGAAGAGGCCCGAGAACACCATGGGCAGCGGGTCGCGGTACTTGCCGATCGCAGCTTTCGCGGGGTGGTGTGCGTCGGTCACGGTATCGCCGACACGCGACTGCCGTACCTCCTTTACCCCCGTGATGAGGTAACCCACCTCACCCGCACCCAGCCCCTTCGTCACCACCGGTTCCGGGGAGATGACGCCGATCTCCAAGAGTTCGTGCGTCGCCCGCGTCGACATCATGACGATCTTCTCCCGCGGGGTGAGGTTGCCATCGACGACCCTGACATACGTGACGACGCCGCGGTACGAGTCGTACACGGAGTCGAAAATGATGGCGCGCGTCGGGGCGGAGGGGTCACCGGTTGGCGCGGGGACGTCGCGGACGATTCGGTCGAGCATCGCCTGAACACCCGCGCCCGTCTTTCCCGAGACGAGCATGACGTCGGCTGGGTCGCACCCGACGAGAGAGGCGACTTCCTCCGCGTTGCGCTCCGGCTCGGCGGAGGGTAGGTCGATCTTGTTGAGCGCCGGGATGATGGTGATGTCGTTCTCCAGTGCGAGGTAAAGGTTGGCGAGCGTCTGCGCTTCGATCCCCTGGGCCGCGTCGACCAATAGGACGGCCCCCTCGCACGCGGCGAGGCTGCGCGATACCTCGTAGGTGAAGTCGACGTGCCCCGGGGTGTCGATCATGTTGAGCGCGTAGGGGGTTCCATCGACGAGCCACGGCATCCGCACGGCTTGAGCCTTGATCGTGATCCCACGTTCGCGCTCGATGTCCATGCGGTCGAGGTACTGGGCTCGCATGTCGCGCGACCCTACGACCCCCGTCAAGCCCAGCATCCGGTCAGCAAGCGTCGACTTGCCGTGGTCGATGTGCGCGATGATGCAGAAGTTCCGGATGAGTTCTTGCGAGGTTGACGCGGGCTCGATGCGGGAATCGGCGGGCACGGGAGAGGCTCCTGAACGTGGAGACGGGACATGGAATCGGACGACGCCCATCGTCCCACGGATTCGCACACTGGCGGCGCGTCGGCCCCTGCTCGGCCTCCACGGCGACTCGAACCGTATGAGGTAGGAATCACACTCAAGAATCGGGCGATCTGTGGCAATCTGGTATTGAGCGGACGGAGGCATCGTGGCCGACGACGGTGGGATGTTCAGGGCGACGTTCTACGACTCGCCGATCGGCATCGCGATCCTCGACGAGGTCGGCCACTACGTCGAAGTGAACCGTGCGTTTGCCGCGATTCTCGGGAGAGAGCCGGACGAATGCGTCTCGCGGAACTTCGCGGAATTCACCCACCCGTCCGATCTTCCGCGGGATATCGAGTTGCTCAGCCAACTAGCTCGAAAGGACTTCCCGTACTACCAAACCCAGAAGCGTTACGTCACCGGCGACGGGGACACCCGATGGGCCCGCATCACCGTCACCCGCATCGACGACGAAACCCGAACCTCCTCGCATCACTTCATCGCCCAGATCGAGGACGTTACCGAGGTCCTGAAGGCGCGCGAACAGTTGGAGCGGCGGGCGTTCTACGACGCGCTCACCGGACTGGCCAATCGCGCTCTCCTCATGGATCGCATCACTGCGGCGATCGGCAACCATCGCAAACGCGACACGACGGTGGCCCTTATCTTCTTCGACATCGATGACTTCAAGCAGGTCAACGACTCCCTCGGCCACTCCGCAGGAGACCATCTGCTCACCATCATCGCCCAGCGGCTCCAGTCCGCGGTCCGCAGGGGCGACACCGTCGCCCGGTATGGGGGAGACGAGTTCGTGGTGCTGCTGGAGGGCGTGCAATCACAGGAAAACGCGGAGGCCCTGGCCTCCATCATCACGAGGGCCGTGCAAGCCCCGGTCACCATTGCCAATCACGAGGTGGTTCCGACGGTAAGCGCGGGCCTCGCGATCGCGGACGGGGACGTTGACGCCGAAGGCCTCCTGGGGGATGCGGACACCGCCATGTACGCGGCGAAGAAATCGGGTCACGCAACGCTGAAAATCTACGACACCGCCTTGCGCGAACAAGCCGTCACCAAGATGGAAATCGAGGAGGGCCTCCGCAAGGCCCTACGCGAAGGCGAACTCACCGTCTACTACCAACCCGTCGTCGATCTCAAATCCCGGACGGTGACCGGCTACGAGTCCCTCGTCCGGTGGAGCCATCCGCGTCGCGGATTCCTGCTCCCCCAAGAGTTTCTTGCGGTCGCGGAACAGGCTCACCTGGTGGAACCAATCGGATCCCACGTCATCCACGAAGCATGCGAGTTCATGAGCCGTCACCCCACGTTCGACGGCCGCGTCTTCATCAATGTCTCGCCCAGGCAAATTGGCACCGCAAGCCTCGCGCACATCCTCGATGCGGCCTTCAAGGATCACGGTGTCGATCCCACCCGCTTCATTATCGAAATCACCGAAGCCGGGTTCCTCAAGACGAGCCTCGCGGCGGACGCCGACCTCGCCAGCATCGCCGAACTCGGAGTGGGGATCGTCCTCGACGACTTTGGAACCGGGTACGGTTCGCTCGCGACGGTGCTGGAAAAACCCATCGCGGGAATCAAGTTGGCGGAGGAATTCACGCGTCGTCTCGGCGACCACGGGGTGGGCGACAAGGTCAGTCGAGGCGTCGCCCTCCTCGCCCAGGACATTGGTCTCCTCGCGGTCGTGAAGGGTGTCGAGACGGACACCCAAGCCACCCTCGCCCTCAAGCACGGGTGGACGATGGGGCAGGGATACCTCTTCGGTCACCCTCAAGCCGAAAACGACCTCGGCCTCGACTAGGTCGAGGGTCCGTCAATTCGCAGCCCCGCATGGGGTTACCATCGTCGTTTGGTGCCCCACGTGCGTGTGCCGATAGTGCAAACGGCGGGGCCCCGTCCCCCCACCGGCCTCGGAGGAGGGATCTCGGATGACGCTCGGCGACGACCTCTTCCGGTCGACCTTCCACGATTCGCCCACCGGGATGGCCGTCATGGACGGAAGCGGACGCATCCTCGATGCCAATCCCGCACTTGCCCAGATCCTTGGAAGGCCCACCGAGGCCATCGTCGGACGATCGTTCGCCGAGTTCACCCATCCCGACGATCGGCCGGGAGACATCGAGGCGTTTTCCCATCTCTCCTCCGGGGAAGTCCCTCACTATCAACGGCAGAAGCGCTACCTCGACGGACACGGCGATGTCGTGTGGTGCAGGGTCACGGTGAGCGCCGTCAGCGGTGACGACCCCCACCTCCCGCGCCGATTCGTCAGCCAGGTCGAGGACATTACCGAGTTTCGCCGAACGAAGGACCTGCTCGACACTCGTGCCCTCCACGACCACCTAACGGGGCTCGCCAACCACACCCTCCTCATCGAACGCCTCGCGGAGGCCCTGGCGAATCACGCCCACCGCACCACTACGGTCGCCGTGCTTTTCTGCGATGTTGACCACTTCAGCGTCGTCAACGATTCCCTAGGACACGAGGCGGGGGACGCCCTTCTCGCCGCGATTGCCGAGAGAATCCAGTCGGCCGTTCGGCCAGGAGAAATCGTCGCGAGGCTCGGCGGAGACGAATTCGTCGCGGTGCTGGAGAACGTCCCCGACGTCGACACCGCTCGCGACCTCGCCACCGACGTTGCCGCCGCCGTCGAATCCCCCATCAGGATCGCCGACCACGACCTCCTCCCGACGGTGTGCATCGGCGTCGCCCTCGCGGAAGGCGACATGACACCGGAGACCCTCGTCCGCGATGCCGACACGGCGATGTTCGTCGCGAAAGAGGAGGGAAGGGCAAGGATCGAGGTCTTCCGGCCCGACCTACGCGCCATCGCCCTCAACCGCCTCTCGATCGAAGAGGAGTTGCGTGCCGCGATGAGCGAGGGCGGTCTCGCCGTGCACTACCAACCCGTCGTCAACCTCCAGACGCGAAAGGTCGAGGCGTACGAGGCCCTCGTCCGATGGGAACACCCCATGCGCGGGCTTCTGATGCCGGACGAGTTCATCGAGATCTCGGAGGAGGCTAACCTCGTCGTTCCGCTCGGTGCGTATGTGTTGCGCGAAGCGTGCGACCTCATCGCTCGCCATCCGGACTTTGACGGACGCATCTTCGTCAACGTCTCCACGCGCCAGATTGGGTCAGCGGACCTCACGCAGGCCGTCGAGTCCGTCCTCCAGGCCACGGGGATCGACGCTCGGCGCATCTGCCTGGAGATCACGGAGTCCGGAATGCTCATGGCAACCGGCATCGCACGCACCGACCTTGAGAGCATCGCCGCCCTCGGCGTCGATCTCATCCTCGACGATTTCGGTACCGGGTACTCCGCCCTCTCCTCCGTCCTGCAGAATCCGGTCGCCGGACTCAAACTATCGAAGGAGTTTACAGCTCGCCTCGGGGACGGCGGTTCGGGTGATCGCATATCCTCTGCGATCGCAACGCTCACCAACAGCCTCGGCATGTATGGGGTGGTGGAAGGGATCGAGACCGAGGAGCAGCATCGTGCGGCATGCGCGGACGGGTGGACGTTCGGCCAAGGATTCCTCTATGGTCATCCCGTCCCGGAAAGCGAACTTCCCTTCCGGCCCGCGTGACATCGAAGGGCCCCGACGTGCCCCGATCCTTGGAGGAATCATGGCCAGTATCGCCCGACGAGTCCTCCGTGCCCTCGGCTCAGCCGTCGCGCGGCAAACGGGGTCGACGAAGGTTCGGCCAACCCGGTCACGCCCCGCCCCGTCGAGAAGGCGACGGCGTCGGGGGGCCGCCGACGACTACCCCGGTGACTTCACCGGTATCCCCACGATCGTCTACGCCCCCAACGACGACGACCACCCCGACCCGGGAGAAATCGTGTGGACCTGGGTTCCGTATGAGGACGACGTCCATGAGGGTAAGGACCGCCCCGTCCTCATCATCGGTTGGGATAAGCCGTGGCTGCTCGGCCTCATGCTCACCAGCAAGGATCACCATCGCGACGCCGCGGACGAGGCCCGTCACGGTAGGTACTGGATGGACTTGGGGGCCGGCGATTGGGATTCCCAGAAACGCCCCAGCGAGGTGCGGCTCGACCGCATCATCCGGGTCGATCCGCAGAAGGTCAGGCGCGAAGGCGCACGCCTCAACCCTCGCCTTTTCCGCGAAGTTGCCGGTGCGGCCAAGGAGACCAACGGCTGGTAGCATGGGTGGTCGCGCGCGCGCCGATCACGGCGCCGCCATGCGTCTCCCCCGAACGACGAGGACCCTGTGGCAAACATCAAGTCGAACATCAAGCGGATCGGCACGAACGAGAAGGCTCGCGTCCGCAACGTCGCTGTGAAGTCGGAACTCAAGACCCACGTTCGCCGCGTGCGCGAAGCGATCGCGTCCGGCGACAAGGCCAAGGCCGAAGCCGCGCTGAAAGCCGCTTCCGTGAGGCTCGACAAGGCCGCGAGCAAGGGCGTCATCCACGCTAACCAGGCTGCGAACCGGAAATCGGCGCTGGCAAAAAAGGTCGCCACGCTGTAGACCTCCGCGCGGCGTCACGCCGAATCGTCCGAGAAGTCGCTAGGGTCGTGAGCGTGAGCGTTCGCCCCGTGCCCATGCCACGGGTGTGGCACTTGCCCCGCACCGAACGCGATCAAGACGAAGAACCGCGACGGGTCGTCGTCGGTCGGCAAGGAATCTTCCGCTCCGATGGCTCTCTCCTGGGCTACGAGTTGCTTTTCCGCGCTCCCGGAAGGCTCAACCTCAGGATCGACTTGTGGAACTCCTGGCAACAAGACCGGGCAACCGAACATGTTCTCGCCGCGGCCTATTTCCATGGCGACGACATCGCCAGCGGCTTACCAACCTTCGTCAACTTCACCCGAAGCTACCTCCTCGACCCCACGAGGTACCTTCACCCCCCTTCTGACTTCGTCATTGAGGTGGTCGAGTCTGCCCATGCCGATCGTTCCCTCCACGACAGGCTCGCCGAACTCAAAGCGAAAGGCTATAAGGTCGCCATCGACGACTTCGTGGGCACGACGAGCCAGCGGGACCTCCTGGAGCACGCCGACTACGTGAAAATCGACATGCGGGATCTGACCGCGCGTGGGACCAAGCTGATCGATGCCGCGCGGGTGCCGCACGCGTCACTCGTCGCGGAGCGTGTGGAGACCAAGGACGCGCTCCACCACTGTATGGATGCGGGATTCCACTACTTCCAAGGTCACCACTTCGAAAAAGCCGCCGTCGTCGAGCGGAGTCCGGTCCGGGTTCGCTAGACCCGACCGATGGCCCTAGCGGCTCGCCAGGGTCGCCACCGTGCGAACGGCTCTCTCGATCGCGAAACGCGGATCCCTCCCCGCTCCCTTGACCTCGGCGTCCGCCGCGGCTGCAGCCTCGATCGCCGCCGCAAGCGTGTCCCCGTTCCAGTGACGCAGGTCTCGGCGCGCTCGCTCCACTTGCCACGGCGCCATACTCAAATCCTTCGCGGGGTCGATGCCCCTCCCGCGGGCCGCCCCCACCCTCGCGAGGCCGCGTAACTTCGACGCGAGAGCCGCAACGAGCGGCACGGGATCCGTTCCGGTATCGAGAGCGTGGCGCACGAGCGCGAGGGCCTCCCCCACCTTCCCCACGATCGCGGCGTCCGCAACCGCGAATCCCGTTGCGTTGACCCTCGACCCGTAATAGCGGGTCACCTCATCCTCGGTCACGAGCCCCGACACGTCGCTCAGCAACTGATGCACGGCTGCGGCGAGCTCGGGAACATCCCCTCCCACGGCATCGACTAAGGCCCTCACGGCCTGGGGTCGCGCTTCCCTCGTCGCGCGCGCGAACTCCCCCTCGACAAACTGGGCGAGGTCGGCGTCGCGCTTGATCGCGGGGCACAGGATTTCCTCCACCCCAGCCGCGCGCCACGCTTCGAGGGCTCGCTTCCCTCGAACGGCACCCCCGTGACGAAGAATCACCACGACCTCCGGGTCGGGGTCCTTCGCGTAGGCGACCGCATCCTCGAGGAAATCGTCGGTCATCGACTCCCCCTCGTCGATGACGACCACCCCCGGTTCGGCGAAGAGCGATGGGCTCGTCGCCGCGCGCAGGCTTCCTCTCTCGTACGCCGCAGCCGAGAGGTTGGTCACCGCAACCGTGCCGTGGTCGGCGCGGACGGCGGAGACGATCGCGTCGACCGCGCGTGAGGCCAGCAGTTCCTCCGGACCGAACACCAACACGAGCGGTGCTGGTCGAGCATCGAGCCAGGTTCCCGCGGCGGGCGCGGGCGAGGGGGGAACCATGGGTCTAGCCTCCCACGTCGAGGGGACACCGTGCCGTCACCGTGAGGTCCTCTCGCCGCGCGATGTCAACGTCGCCACACTCGTCGGTCCGCATCACCACCGCTCCAGCATCATGCTCCATGTCGATGGTGCTCGGGGCTGGGTGCCCATAGGGGTTTCCCTCCCCCACGCTAATGACGGCGAGAGTCGCCCTAACTCTCGACGCGAGATCGGGGTCCTGACGCGCCGAACCGTGGTGAGCGACCTTAAGGACGTCGACCTGGGGAAGGTGGAGCACGGAGGCGAGCGCCCGTTGCCCTCCCCCTTCCAGATCCCCCAGCGACAAGAAGGTCACGCCGCGCGTCTCTCCCCACACCACGAGGCTCGATTCGTTGACCTCGGAGTCCGTGCGCGCCTCCGGATCGCCCGCGTGCCACACGATGATGTGAACATCCCCAATGGTCGCTTCCGTGCCGGGCACGGGAATCGCATAGGGAACGCCAGCGGACTCGAGGAGGCGACCGTCGCCGGAGTGTGCCGCCCCCGGCTCCGACATCCACACGTAGGCGACGTCGATCCTCGCCACGACCTCGTCGAGGCCCCCATCGTGGTCGGCGTGGGGATGGGTGATGACGAGAAGCGGAACGTGGGACACCCGATGACGCGAGAGACACGCGAGCGGTTCGCCATCGTCGGGGCCAACATCGACGACGACCGCACTCGATGGCCCCGCCCGCAGGAGAATCATGTCCCCCTGGCCCACGTCGCATACCGCGACGGCCCAGTCCTCCGGCGCCTTCCTCGTGGCTTCGTCGAGAGTCGCTCGAACGACGGGAGTGGCGGCCACGACGGCGAGCGTCAAGAGCAGGAAGGAGATCCTGGCCCAACCGGTAACACGCCGGGTCGTCGTCGACACGATGATCGCGGCGGACACACACGCGGCCAGCGCCGCACCGGTCACACCCTCCGGCCAGGGAAGCCACGCCCCCGGTAGGTTCGCCGCCGTGTGGGCAGCCCACGCTACCGGCTCCGCCGCGACCCCGGCCACCCACGCGAGCCCGATCCCCGCCGTGGGCGAGATCGGAGTCACGATGACGGACGCAAGGCCGAACGCCGTCACGAGTGCGGCGACGGGGAGCGCAACGAGGTTGGCGACCACGGCGTATGGCCCCACCCCCGCGGAGAGGAGCACCAGAATCGGGGCGCACACAACCTGGGCCGCGATGGGCAGGGAGAGCGCCTTCGCGAGGAGAGGGGGCACCACGCGGGCGAGCCTCATCGCCACGATCGGTGCCCACAGGACGATGCTGGCGGTCGCCGCGACGGAAAGGGCGAATCCATAGGAGAGGGAAAGAAAGGGATCGACGAGGAGTAGGCCGATCACGGCCGCCGATAGCGCGGGAAGCGCCTGACCCGGACGACCCCACCATAGGGCCAACGCAACGATTCCCCCCATCCACGCGGCTCGGAGCACGCTCGGTTCGGGAAGGACGAGCACGACGAATCCGACGGTGACCAGGAGAAGCAGGAGGACCCGCAATCGGCGGCTCCAGCGCAGGGCCCGAGCCCCCGCCCCGACCGCGAGCGCGAGCATCGCGAACTGGGCCCCCGAGACCGCCGTGAGATGGGTCAGGCTGGCGATCCGCATGTCCTGGACTTGGGTGTCCGGCATGCCGGAGGTGTCGCCGATGGTCATGCCGACCGTTAGGGCTCGAATCCCCTCGGGGAGGTGAGAGGCCGACTCTCGAAACCCCTTCCGAAGACGCCCGACCACCCCGTCGACCCCCGTCGCGGGGGTTAACGACACCAGTTCGGGGTTCCACGACACCCCGGCGACGTGCCCGGGTGAGGTTGGGCTGAGCCGTCCCCTCGCTTCCACGATGGTGCCGACGGTGGCGTTGGCCCACTCCTCTCCACCGACGATCGAGACGGTCGCCCCGGCCCTTTCAGCCTCCCGTCCCGGCAGAGCGAGGCCGGTGAGCGTGATCGTGATGGACCATCGCTTTCCATTGAGATCGAAGGGACCCGCGGAGATAGGAGAAGGATCGCTCGCCACTCGTCCCCAGAACGTGACCACCTGCTGAGAGGAGAGCGCCTCGCCCACCCCTCCGGCGAGACGAGAATCGAGGTGGATAGTCGTGGCTCCCGCCATGCAGGCGACGGTAAGGCCCACCACCAAGACGGATCCGAGCCTCCTCCACGGGCGAACCGCCCCGATTCCCACCCCTGCCAGCCCGAGGACGATCCACCACCTCGATTCCACCAACCCGGCGGCCACCGTGCCCGCGACGATGTATGCCGCGATCGCGACGGGAACGAGCCGTGCGTCGTGTCGGGGTGTCACACGGTCGCCATAGCGGCGATTTCCCCCAGAATCGCGTCCCCGATTCCCGGTACGCGGGCAAGGTCCGCGATGGAGGAGTACGGACCGTTGATGGCCCGATCCGTAACGATCCGTTCGGCGAGGACCGGACCAATTCCGGGAAGTCCCTCCAGGGCTCGCGCGTCCGCGCGATTGAGGTTGATCCTCCCGTCGCCCTCCTCTCCCCTGTGCGGCACATAGACCTGCTCACCGTCCCCGACGACCCTCGCGAGATTGACGGCGGAGTCGTCTGCGTCAGGGGCGAGGCCTCCCGCTGCTACAACCGCGTCCGCGACCCGTGCGCCGGAATCGAGCGTCACGACCCCCGGATTGACGACAGCCCCGGTGACGTGGACGATCACCTCCACCGCGGTCCCCTCCCCCGGCCCCAGGCTGACGGTGGCGAGCGGCACCCCATCCCCCGCCTCCTGCGCGAGCAACCACGTCACTCCCAGGGCCAGCACGAGTGCCCCCGCGAGCGCGATAGCAACACGGGGATCCAGCCTCCACCTCATTCCCCGAGCTTCTGTGGGAACGGGGTTGCCGTGGGCGGCCTCGTAGGCACGCGCCGCCACCCGAGACCAGCTGTCCCGCAGTCTCGCTCGGACGTCATCCGCATCGTCGGCCATGGCGGGAACGTACCGATGAGGGTGCACCCCTTCCCCGCAGACATCGGAGAAGGTGGCCGAAGCGGTCGAGGTCGAGATCTGGGGACATCGGACGGGCCTTACGGGGTGGAACGGCAGAAGAAGCGGCTCCGAGTGAGAAGGCGAAATCGACGCCTTAGAGGAGACTCTCGGGAAGATCGGCGAGGACGCATGCGAACGCTCCCGGCCCACCATGCACAGCGAGGACGGCGGAAATGGGGGTGCGAACGATCATGGCGAGGCCAGGGTTGAGGGTTTGGATTTCCACGGTGTCGTCGTCCGCTTGACCGCCGGTTCCCAACGCCATCACCGCCAACCCGGGGTGAGACAGCGCGGGGATGCGCTCCCCCAGCATTTCGACGATTCGCTCATGGGCCCGAACCGTTGTCCGTACTCGTTCGAGAACCTCAACCTCCCCATCGACCAAACCGAGGACCGGGCGAATGCTCAGCGCGTCCCCAATTGCGGCAACCGCCCTCGGGACGCGACCGCCCCTCCTCAAGTACTCGAGCGTATCGACGGTGAAGAGGAGCGAACTCGACGAGGCGACGCGCGTCGCTTCCGACGCCACGTCCTCCACCGAAGCGCCCGAACGTGCGAGCGCGGCGGCGGCAAGGGCGGCGAAACCCGTCGCCATGGCCAGGCTGCGAGAGTCCACGACGATGACGGGCACCGCCGACTCCCGCGCGGCGATCTCCGCGGCGTTCGCGGTGCCGGAGATCCGGCTCGAGATGTGCACCGAAACGATCCCCGATGCCCCGCGAGCCTCCGCACGCCGGTACGACTCGACGAAGGCCCCGACGGAAGGCTGCGACGTCGTCACCGCACGCTCGGTCTCCAGCGCACCGAGAACCTCCGATACGCCCATCCCCGGGCCTTCGGGGACGGGCTCTCCAGCGATCACGATATCGAGGGGGACGACCTCGATCCCCCACGTGGTGACGAGGTCCTGAGGAAGAGACGCCGCGGAGTCCGTTACGACAACGACGCGCTGGGTCACTCCGTCAGGATAGCGGGCGAGTCGTCCGGCCCCGACCCCGCTAGGTCGTGACGATGTTGACGAGGGTGGGGGGTCGCACGATGACGGTACGAACGGAAGCGTCACCCATCGCGCGACGAGCACCCGCGGAAGCCAACGCCAACTCCCGCAACTCCGCCTCTCCGATGTCGGGCGAAACCTCCAGTCGGTCACGCACCTTGCCCATGACCTGGACGACGCACGTGACCGACTCCCGCACGAGCAGAGCCTCGTCGACGCTGGGCCATCCCGCGCGGGCGACGTTCGAGTGCCCCAGGGTTGCCCACATGTCCTCGGCCACGTACGGGGCAAAGAGCGAGAGAAGGATCGCGACAGCCTCTGCGGCTTCGCGCACGGCCGGATCCGTCGGACCCACGCCCGTGTCGATGGTCTTTCGGGTCGCGTTGACGATCTCCATGACTTTCGCTACGGCCACGTTGAAGCGGAAGGCGTCGATGAGGCCTTCGACGTCGCGAACGGCACGGTGCGTGACGGAGCGGAGGGCCGTGTCTCCGGTACTCGGGTCGACTCCAGGCTCGGACGCGACGTCCCTTGCGATCCTCCACGCTCGAGCGAGGAACTTCATACTTCCCGCGGGGGAGACGTCAGCCCAGTCGATATCCTCTTCCGGTGGTCCAGCGAAGACCATGGTGAGGCGCACGGCATCGACCCCGTACTCCCCGAGTTGCTCCCCGAGGGCAACAAGGTTGCCCCTTGTCTTCGACATTGCCGAACCATCCATCAACACCATCCCCTGGTTCAAGAGTGCCGTGAATGGCTCCTCGAACTCGACGAGGCCCATGTCGTGGAGGGCCTTGGTGAAGAAACGCGCGTAGAGGAGGTGGAGGATCGCGTGGGTAACACCGCCGACGTATTGGTCGACGGGGGCCCAGCGTTTCGCCTCTGCGGCGTCGAAGGGCGCGTTGGTGAGATGGGGAGAGAGATAGCGGAGGAAGTACCACGACGAGTCGACGAACGTGTCCATCGTGTCGGTGTCGCGCGTCGCGGGCTTCCCGCAGCGCGGGCAGGTCGTCTTGAGCCACTCGGTCGCGGCCCCGAGGGGCGACTGACCTTTGGGTTTGAGGTCGAGCCCCTCACTCGGGGGGAGTTCGACCGGAAGGTGGTCGTCGGGAACGGCGACCTCACCGCAGTCCTCGCAATGGACGATTGGGATGGGCGTCCCCCAGTACCGCTGGCGGGAGATGAGCCAGTCGCGAAGCCGGTACGTCGTCGTCGCCGTTCCGACGCCGTCCTTCTCCAGTTGAGAGATGATGCTCGCGATCGCCTCCGCCTTGGGCAACCCGTCGATCGAGCCGGAGTTGACGAGCGTCCCATCCCCCGTCGTCGCAACGCCGGAGGACGCCGGGTCGGGCAGCGGGTTTCCGTCGTCGTCGAGGCAATCGAGGACGACCCGCACCGTCAGCCCCATCGCGAGGGCGAAGTCGAGGTCCCGCTGGTCGTGGGCGGGGACGGCCATGATCGCGCCGTGGCCGTAGTCGGCGAGGACGTAGTCGGACGCCCAGATCGGGAGCTTCTCTCCGTTGACAGGGTTGATCGCGTATCGCTGGAGGAACACCCCGGTCTTCGTCGCCTCGGTCGAAAGGCGATCGATCTCGCTCGTCGCCTTGACCTGTTCAAGGTAGGTCGCGAACGCGGCTCGCGTGTCCTCGTCCGCCCCCGCGGCGAGCTCGGCCGCGAGGTCGCTGTCGGCGGCGACGACCATGAACGTCGCCCCGAAGAGGGTGTCGGGGCGCGTCGTGTAGACCGTAATCGGTTCGTCCCGTCCTTCGATCGCGAACGTCACGTCAGCGCCGGTCGAGCGACCGATCCAGTTCCGCTGCATCGCGAGAACCTTGTCGGGCCACTTGCCCTCAAGGGTGTCGAGGTCGTTCAGGAGCCGCTCGGCGTACTCCGTGATCTTGAAGTACCACTGGGTGAGCTTCTTCTTCGTGACGGGGGTATCGCACCGCTCGCAGGTCCCCCCGACGACCTGCTCGTTGGCGAGAACGGTTTGGCAACTGGGGCACCAGTTGACCTGGCTCGGTTTGCGGTACGCGAGCCCGCGCTCGAAAAGACGGGTGAATATCCATTGGTTCCAGCGGTAGTACTCGGGCCGATGGGTCGCGAGCATGCGGTCCCAGTCGAACGAGCAGGCGTAGCGCTCCATCGACTCCCGTTGCTGCTCGATGTTGTCCTCGGTCCACGCGCGCGGATCGGCGCCGCGCTTGATGGCCGCGTTCTCCGCTGGCAGCCCGAAGGAGTCCCAGCCGATCGGATGGAGGACGTTGAATCCGCGCTGAACCCAGTAGCGCGCGATGACGTCGCCGAGCGCGTACGCCTCCGCATGCCCCATGTGGAGGTCGCCCGACGGGTACGGGAACATGTCGAGCACGTACTTGGTCGGACGCGGGTCACCGGGAGTGCCGCTGCGGAACGGCTGCGTCTCCCTCCACACGGGAAGCCATCGTGCTTCGATCGCGCGGAAGTCGTATCGCTCGTCCAGGTCTGAATCCTCGGTCGCCACGGCGCGATTCTACCGGGGTCGACGTGGGGCCGATCGCCCCCTAGGGACTCGCCACCGGTACACCTCCCCCGAGCAGCAGTCCCTCATCCAGAAGCTCGTCCTGAGTTTGGCCGGGGAACACCCAGATGATCTCGTCCCCGGCCCAACTGGACAGCAGGGGCAAGGCCCCTTCTTGAGCCGCCGTGTCCCAGCCGATGCTGCCCAAGACAAGGTCGCTCGGTCGCTCGTCACGCTCGGAGTTGTAGAAGTGAACCATGCGCGGAAGACACCACCACGTGTACTCAACCCACAAGAAGGGGTAGTCGTCGACGGAGACGTCCACGGCAAGGGACTCGCTCGCGGGGACGGTCTCCAATGCTCGCGCGGGTGGCCACACCCCCCGCGCGAGCGTCTCGCGAGGCTTGATGATCTCGACATCGACGGAGATCGTGACGAACGTGAAGTAGGCGACCAGCATCCCGATCGCGATGGGGGAGCGTTTCGAGAGCAGAAGGACGATGAGGACGACGAGCAGGAGGACGAAGGTAATCGACGCCCACGGGTCCTTTTGGTCGGACGCGACGAGCACTTGGCTCAACATGTGGGAGATCGCCGGAAGGTGCCCAGGTTCCCACCACCCTCCCGCAGGGAAGTGCGGCACGCTGATCACGAGGAACAGTCCGCTGATCACCACCGCGGCGACGGCTAGGACGGCAGCCAGGTGGCGCGTCAGCCCCTTGACCATCACGATGAGGCCGAGGGCGGCAAGGGTCGCCGCAAGTCCGTCGAAATACCTCCCGTAGACGTGGATGTCGAGCCGGAGGTGAGAAGGCTCGGATCCGGCGACGTAGATGGCGACAAACAGTAGCGAGGCACCGAAGGCCCCGAGGGCCCATCGGGCGAAGACGCGATCGTCGCCCTTTCGGGCCAGGGTGATGAGGAAACCCACCCCGATGAGTGCGAGGCCCGCCCATCCCACCACTTGGTACCACGTCTGTGCCGTGATGGCGTCGACGGCCTCTCCAATGTTCTGGTCCGACAGGCTCCCGAGCGTACTGTTCGTGCGTCCTTGGGCACCGTGGAGCCTGGTCGACGTCCACAGGAAGAGCGCGTAGCCGCCTCCCACGACCACGACGTATGCCGCGATACCCGCAATCGCGGCCCTCACCGATCGACGAGCGAGGGCGATGAGCGCCAATCCGCCGACGGCCGCAAAGGCGATTCCCCTTCCATGGCAAGCGAACGTCGCCCCGATGGCCAACGCCGCGAGCACCGCATTGCGCGCGGAGGCCTTCCGCGCGAGTTCGAGACCTCGCCATGCGGCGAAAGCGACGACGAGCGAAAACGCTTGTTCCGACCATACGTAATTGGCGTAGATGATGTGCCCCGGTGCGAGGGCGACCACGGACCCGACGATCATCGCCGCGTTGCGTGTCAAGCCGAACGCTTGTCCCAGCCTCATGAGGGGATAGATGATCGCGAGGCTGAGCAAGGCGCAGACAATGATCGCGGCGCGATAGACCGTGGCGGGGTCGCTCGAGAACCACCAGATGGGGGCCAGGATCACCGATGTTCCCGGCATGTAGGCGTCGCCTACGTAGGTGAGGGGGGAGGCGGGGTGCGCAATGATGTAGGAGGGGGCGAGGATTCCCACCTCGTCGGAGTAAAGCGCTGGTCCGCTCGAATTCCACACGACGAGGGTGGTCATCACCGTCGAGAACGCGACGGATGCCCACGCGAGCCACGTCGGGGGGTCGAGCCGGTGGGGCTGGGGCGGGGAAGGATCGGCCGCAGGGGCGGTGGTTGCCCGTTTGCGCTTGCTTCCCTCCGGGGTCGTGGGGGATCCGGACGTGGGGCGGGGTGTCATAGCCTCACCCTAGCGTGGCCGCCCCTCGGTCGACGGTAGAAGGGTTGGTCTCCGATCGGATCGTGGTGAACGTGCTAGGAACGGATCAACCGCATCGCGCCCCGCCCTAAAAGGGAAAGTGCCGCGTTGCGGCCCAGCGTTTCGGCGTCCGCCAGGGTTGCCGAGGAGAAATCGTTGAGGGCGAGTGTTCCCGCACGGTTGAGCACCCGTACGTGAAGACGCAGGTAATCCCCCGTGACCGTTGCGAAAGCCCCGATGGGTGCGTTTGTGATGGTGCCCAATCCCTCAACCGCAGCCCGCTCCGCTGTGATGGCTGCTCGAGTCGGAAGGTCGTCCAGTGCCGCGACCGCTTCCTTGAGGGGGTCGGGGGCGCTCGCGAGGATCTCGACGGCGAAGGCCCCTTGTCCGGGCGCGGGAACGATGTCGTCGGTCTCGAAGACCTGAACGGCGGAATGGGAGCGCCCCAGCAAATCGAGATCCGCCTTCCCCAGCACGAGCCCTTCGTAGTCTCCCCCGTTGAGCTTCTCGAACTGGAAGTCGATGGGGCCGGTCGCCTCGACGACGACGAAGTCCGGGCGCAACGCGCGAACCTGGGAGGCGCGCCGGGCCGAGTCCACGGCGATCCGCGCGCCGAGGGGAAGATCCGCAAGAATCCATCCTCCGGTGCATGCCGCATCGCGCGCCTCTCCGCGGCGCGGAATCCCGGCGACGATGACGTCGGGGTGAGCCTCCAGGGGGACATCTTCCATCGCGTGGACAACAACATCGCACTCCCCGGATAGCAGGGCCACCCTCAAGGCTGCGACGTATACCCCGGATTCCTGACCGACGGATCGCTCGTGCCGAGAGTCCCCCTCCGCTGTCACCGGAACCACGGAGACGTCAAGGTCGATGCCTCGGTCGGAGGCCGCTTCCACGAGGAAGTCGAGGACGAGGCCGGACTGCGCGCGCGCAAGACCGCTAGCCCGCGTTCCCATCCGCACCCTCATGGCACCAGCCTGCCACAGTGGACCGGTACGCCTACGAGACGCGCGCGGTTCGAAATCCCGGCCCTACCACGAGGATGCTGCCGCCCACGACCGTGAACGCCACCGCTACCCACGCGGTTGCGAGGTAACCAAACCCCGCGCCGAGGACAACCGCGCCCATGGCTGCCCCCAATGCGTTCGCAATATTGAGGGAGCCGTGGGACATAGCGGCACCGAGCATAGGCGAAGCATGAACGACATCCATGAAATGTGTTTGGGCTCCTTGGGACATGAGCCCGGTTGCGGCGTTGACGGCGAGGACGACGACAACTGCGATCACGGGTGTCGCTCCGCCAATGGCCAAGGCCACGAAGCAGAGGAGGCTGGCGACGGCGCCAATGCGAGCCGATCGAATGGGGGAGACATCCGTCAGCTTGCCCCCGAGAAGCGTCCCGAGGGTCATCGCCGCACCGGTCGCGGACAGCACCACGGTCACCTGACCCACACTCAAGTGATTGAGATCCTGCAGGATCGGCACGACGTAGGCGAAAACGACCCCGAATCCCGCGAAGCCGAGCGCACAGAAGGCGAGGGCGGCCCCCACCGCGGGCCCTCGGAGGTGCGCGAGGTCGCGGCGCCACGTCGTCGGCCCCGTGGCGGGAACGGAAGGAACGAAGAGCCTCACAAGCACGAGCGCCACCAAAGCCGCCGCCGAGACGAAGGCGTAGGACACTCGCCAGCTAACGTTGGCCGACACGTACTTCATCAGGGGGACAGCCACCACGATCGCAACCGTGTACCCCGACATCATGATGGCCATCGCGCGCCCCCTCCGCTTGGCCCCGAGAACGTGAGATCCCACCACCGCCCCCGCCGCCAAGAACACCCCGTGGGGAATCGCGGCAAGGAATCGCATGATCATGAGGGTCGGGAGGTTGGGAGAGAGCGCGGTCCCGGCGTTCATGACGACGCCCACGGCCATCATGGCTTGGAGGATCGTACGTCGGTCCCATCGGGCAAGAAGGATGATCATGAGGGGCGCGGAAATCGCGACCCCGAGGGCGTACCCGGAAATCGAATATCCAACGAGTGGCACTGTGGTGTGAAGGTCTCGCGCCTGCTCGATGACGACCGCGCCCGCTCCCGCCTGGGACGACCCGATGGAGAACGCCCCGGACGTGAGAGCGAGGAGGACCAACCCGGAAGGCCAGACTCGGCGCGGAGCAGAAGACATGACATCCAACCTTGATGTATGGGGACACGGGGACGTCAGCGTCCATCGCCCATCCTAGGGTGCTCGCTCGTGCCGCAACCGCTCCTGGAGATGGTGCCGAGGCCCGAGCCGCCTCCGGCTGCCGCAATCCGACTCGCCCCGTCGCGCTCGCGGGGACATAAGTCCCCACCCTTCGGTGTTCACTTAGGGCAGGATTACCTAATGTAAGACCGCAGTACAATTATCGTGATTAGCCCCACCCACCCCATGGAAGGAATATTCGTATGAGTGCACGACTCAAGAAGCTCGGCCTAGTGCTGGCAGCCCTCGGCCTGATCTTCATGGCCGGCGGAGCCTTCGCCTTCACCAAGGTCCAAGCGGGAGCCGACTCGCTCCAGGCGTTCAGTGGCGTCCAGAACGTCGCCCTCACCTACGACGACAACGGCAACTTGACCAGCCACGGTTCGGCCGATGAAGGTGCCGCCATTCTCGCGATGCTCAAGGACGACTGGAAGTACCCCGTCAACATGAGCGACCTCAACCCGAAGGACCCCGTCGTCAACACCGGGACCGAGTACATGTACCAGATGGCGATGATCTCGTACCACACGCTCCACGGTTCGGTAACGTTCACGCTGCCCGAGGGCTCGGCGGACACAACGTACGACGGCACCGTGTACCACGCCGGCGACACCGTGACGTTCGTCAACGACGGAAAGTACTGGACCGGCTTCGATCGGAACAACCCCATCGAGGCGACCGCTCGCAACCTGCTCTGGACTGGAACCGCACACGCTCTTATCGCTGAGCTCGGTGTCGGTAGCGTCACGGCTTCAACCCTCCAGATGGGCTACGGCCTGTCCGTCCTCATCGTGGGCATCGGCGGCACGTTCGTCCTCGCGGGCCTCGGCCTCGTGTGGGCCGCTGCCGGAGTTGCGGCTGCGGACGAGAAGGCGAAGCCCGTCGTCAAGGCGAAGGCCAAGGCGAAGAGTTAGACCCGAACCCATGGAAGAGGGGCCCCTTCGGGGGCCCCTCTTTCGCGTTCCCGCGCGACGTCCTAGTTGAGGGACGTCAACAAGTCGTAGACGAGGAATGCCGGCCAGACGATCGCCTTGAGGCACGCGACCAGGAACTCGCCGAATCCGCTGGACTGCTGGACGTAGTACACGAGGGCGCCGATGAAGCCGAGGCCATAGACGGCGCCGCCTCCCGCTCCCGCCGCCTGCGCGGAACCTTCACGCTTGGTCATGAGAATCCCCTTTCCCTTCCCTGAAGTGGAGCTGAGGGGACTCGAACCCCTGACCCCCTGCATGCCATGCAGGTGCGCTACCAGCTGCGCCACAGCCCCGC
>CAZMCU010000017.1:0-31183 GCA_964564915.1 uncultured Demequinaceae bacterium
TCGAGGAACTCCTCGCGCTCCGGCTCAAGCCACTCCTCGATCGCGACGGCGAGCACAGGATGGGCGGCGAGCGTAGGGTCGCCGTCGACGAGGGTATGCGCGTCCTTCCGGGCAACCTCGATGACCTCCTGATCCCGGATCACCCGGAGAAGTCGGAGCGAGTTCCGGCCTCCCGACTGGGCCGCGCCCAACACGTCCCCCTCCCGGCGAAGCTCAAGATCTTTCTCCGCGAGGGCGAAACCGTCGGTTGTCTCAACCAGGGCGGAAAGCCGGTCGTGCGCGAGCGTGTCGTCGCCCGAGGCTGAGACGAGGAGGCACACCCCAGGAATAGCCCCCCTCCCGATGCGGCCCCGGAGTTGGTGGAGTTGGGAGAGGCCAAAGTGGTCGGCATCGAGCACGATCATGACGGAAGCTTCCGGCACATCGACGCCCACCTCGATCACGGTGGTACAGACGAGGATGGGCGTCTCCCCCGAGGCGAATCTCGCCATCGCCACGTCCTTCTCCTCCGGACGCATCCTCCCGTGGAGTACGCCAATGGCGATATCGGAAAACTCCGGTCGGCCGCGCAGCGCCTCCGCCACCTCCCCCACCGCATGGAGCGGGGGACGGGGAGGGGCCTCGTCGTCAAGCCCGAGGGGGAGTTCCTCCGCCCCACCCTGGTCCCTCTCGTCCGCGGGAACCTCCCCCGTTTCCGCAGCTTCCTCTTCGTCCCCCTCTTCGACGGCATCCCCCTCGATCCGGGCGCACACGACGAACGCCCGTCCCCCCGCGTCGACCTCTTCCCTAACCCGCCGCCACGCGCGATCGAGCCAGGCCTCCTTTGTCGCGGGGACAATATGCGTCGCAACGGACGCGCGTCCGGCGGGTTTCTCCTTAAGCGTCGAGGTGTCGAGGTCCCCGAACACGGTCATCGCGACCGTCCGAGGGATGGGAGTGGCGGTCATGACGAGCACGTGAGGAGGGATCGCCCCGCGGGTCCGGAGCACGTCACGCTGCTCGACACCGAAGCGGTGCTGCTCGTCCACGACGACGAGCCCGAGATCGTGGAAACGCACCCCCTCCCCGAGGAGCGCGTGGGTCCCGACGACGATCCCCGCCTCTCCGGATTCCGCTGCCGCAAGCGCCGCCCGCCTCTCCTCCGCCCCCAGCGAACCGGTTAGGATCACCACGCGTGTCGCATGGTCGACCGCCTCGAGGGTCCCGGCCCCGGCGAGGGGGCCGAGGAGGGAGCGAAGCGTGATCAGGTGTTGCCACGCGAGCACCTCCGTCGGGGCAAGGAGCGCTGCCTGTCCTCCGGCGTCGACCACCTGAAGCATCGCCCGGAGCGCCACCACGGTCTTTCCCGAACCGACGTCGCCTTGGAGAAGTCGATGCATGGGGAAGTCATCCGCAAGGTCGCGTGAGATGACTGTCCCGACGTCCACCTGGCCCTCGGTGAGCGTGAAGGGCAAGCGTGCCTCGAGCGCGTCGAGGATGCCTCCCGAGCGCGGTGGCCGTGCGACCGAACGGTGGGCTCGCGCCACCGCGCGCCGTCGCGCCAAGGCGACCTGGAGGACGAAAGCCTCTTCGTACGTCAGTCGGCTCCGTCCCCTCACCCAGGCCGCATCGTCCGCCGGCACGTGGACGTCGCGAAACGCACCGAGGAGACTTCCGTGACCGCGGAGTGCGAGCAACTCGGCGGGAACGGGGTCGGGGACATCCCGCTCCGTAAGCGGATCCAGCACCGTCCTGACCGCCCGACCAATGCGCCACGTCGGGACGCCCGAGGCGGAAGGGTAAAGGGGGATGGGGCGAGTCCCCTCAACGATGGCCTCCTCCTCCGTCCCCGCATCGAGGCCAACGACGATGTAGTCGGGGTGGGTCAACTGGCGGCGCCCCCGGTACTCGCGAACCGTGCCAGTGAAGAGGCCGGTACGCCCGGGGCGCAAGCGATCCTCGTGCATCCTCAAGACTCCCCTGCGTTGGGCGAAGAAGGCGAGGTCCAGCGTGCCCCTTCCGTCCGTGACGACCGCCTCAAGGATCGCCCCCGTGCGTCCACGCATCGGCCGAATGGTCGCCGTCCGCACCTCGGCGAGGACGGAGGCGTACTCACCGACCCTGAGGGAGGAAAGATCCGTGAGTTCGCCCGCCCGCCCGTAGCGGCGAGGATAGTGACGCAGAAGATCGCCAACGGTGTGGAGATCCAACTTCGCCAGGACGCCCGCAGCACGCGTTCCGAGAACCTTCGCAAGGGGCTCGGCGATCCGCGCGCCCGCGGGCGCGTCCGAGGTCATCGATCGGCCGCGGTCTCGACCCCGATGATGACGGATGGCACGGCCTGGTCTCCCTTGTAGACGATGACGTCTACTTTGGGCGCTTTCCGAGCGAGGCGCCGGACAACCTTCTCCCCCGTGTGGGTGGCCACCCCCATGCCAAGGATCACCGTCGCGACCTCGACACCGGGGCCGATCATGCTTTCGAGGTCGTCCGCGACCCTCTTGATCGTCGTGGCACGAGACGTGCACCGGGCGACCGCGGCCCGCATGGCCGCCTCGGGATCCTCGTCCGGCGACGCAAGCGCCGCGGCGACGAGGGCTGCGATGATTTGCGGCTCGCTCGCGGCGTCGAGGACAACCACCGATGGAGTGGTGAGTGTTTCCGCGAGCGACGCGGCTGCCTCGACGAGCGCTTCGGCTCCCGCGACAACGATGACCCGTTCGGTCCCCGCGTCCGCGATGACGCGCTCAAGATCGGATGCCGCGACGTTGGTCGAATCCAGTGCGACGAGAACGGTTGCGTTGGCGCCAGCGAGGGCGGCGGCCAGGCCGGGGCACGTGGTGAGTGCGACGACGCCGGTCACCCCTCTTACCTCACAACCCGAGACATCCCGAACGACGATCTGGGTTGCGGCGACCGCTCGAGCGATGCCGATGGCCCGCTCGGGACGGTCGGTGTGGACGTGCGCTTGCCACACGTCGTTGGCACCGGTGACGGCGACGGAGTCCCCCACGGTTCTCAGCATCTTCTTGAGCGTGCGGTCGCCGAGGGTGGAAGCGACGCGATTGGACCTCGCGACGAACATCACCTCGAAGGCCCCACCCCCGGGAGCATGCTCGTGGGTCGCCGCCTCTTCCGCGGGGGTGAGCCCGAACGAACGCTCCCTGCTCTCCCACTCGACCTCGTCGATCGCGGAGAGCGACTCCGGGCCAGCAATCGTCTCCGCCAGCATCTCCAACTGAAGCAGCAGCCCGGCGGCACCGGCATCGACGACTCCCGCCGCCTTGGCGGCGGCGAGGACTTCCGCCGTTCGAGCCAACTCGGCGCGAGCCCAAATGACGGCCGCGACCGCGACGGCCTCAACCCCCGCTCCCGCGTCAACCGCCTCCCGTGCGCCGTGGGCCGCGGCGCGAGCGACCGTGAGGATGGTGCCCTCGACGGGCTCTCCTACCGCGTCGTATGCGGCCTCTGCCGCCACTTCCAGCGCGTCGGCAATCGAAGCTCCCGTCGCCTCCTGGAGACCACCCGAGCGGTCGACCGCGGCCAGGAAGGCGGCCAAGTACTGGGCGACGATCACCCCGGAGTTCCCCCGTGCCCCGAAGAGGCACCCTCGGGCGAAGGCCGCCACCACCTCACGGTGAGACGCGGATTCGGGAAGCATCGCGGCGGCGCGGTTGCCCTCCCTCAAGGTGAGGTAGAGATTCGTACCGGTGTCGGAGTCCGCGACGGGGAACACGTTGATCGCGTCAAGGCGTTCGCGCTCGCGGCCAACGGCCCTCGCCCCGGAGTCAAGCCATCGCCTGAGCCTTCCGGATTCCGCCGCCACGCCGCCTCCTCGTTCCTCCGTGAGCCATCCGGCTCTACGCCGATGGTTCGACGCACTATCGTGACACGAATCCGCACGCACGCGGAAGCCTCGTAGCCACGGTACCCCGGAGTTTGTCGGAACGGCCTCGGTTCGGGTACGCTGATGCGGTCGTCCACGGAATCGTGGGCGCGTTCCGCCTCCAGCGGACCTCACACTCGGGAGATAATCGTGGCTGCCACCTGCGACGTATGCGGAAAGGGCCCCGTTTGGGGAAACACCATCTCGCACTCGCACCGTCGGACCAAGCGTCGCTGGAACCCGAACATCCAGACGGTCCGCACCGTCGACAAGGGAACCCCCAAGCGCCTTCACGTGTGCGCGTCGTGCCTCAAGGCCGGTAAGGTCACCCGGGCCGTCTAGCGCGCGTCAGACGCGAGCGAAGTGGTCCCAGCCCCAACGCGCGGGAACCTGTCCATCGACCTGAACGCCTTGGTGCTCCCGCGCGACCTTTCCGATGACGACCCACGGCTTGGGGAGTTCGATCTCGGGAGGGAAGGTCGCGACCAAGTGGTGATCCTCTCCTCCGGTCACCGCCCACTCGACGGGATTTGCCACGACCGCCGTCGCGACGGCCGTGACCGAGCGATGGACGGGCACGAGGGTTGAGTCGACGGACATCCCCAAGCCAGACGCCACCGCCATGCGCTCAAGGTCGGTCACGAGACCGTCGGAGATGTCCATCATCGACGTCGCCCCAGCCTCGGCGGCTAGGACACCAACGCCGATGTTCGGCCGGGGTCGAAGGAAGAGGTCGATGGCTTCTCGATCGAAGTCGAGCATGTTCTCCAGTTGGTGATAACCCGCCATCGAGGCCCCCAGCGGAGCGGACACGGCGATCAGGTCATCGTGACGTGCCCCGCTGCGGCGGATCGGTGCGCGACCTCTCGTCTCCCCGATCGCGGTCACGCTCACGCAGATCTCGCTCGCTCCGGATAGGTCTCCACCCACCACACCGACGTTGTAGGGCTCACACGCCTCGCGCATGCCGTCCGCGAAATCGACGATCCACGAGACCTCCGTCGTCGGGGGCGCGGCGATCGTCACCTGGAGCGCGATAGGGACGGCCCCCATGGCGTCGATATCGGCGAGGTTCTGCATCGCCGCTCGGAACCCCACGTCAGCCGCGGTGGACCATTCGCGCTTGAAGTGCCGATCCTGGACGAGGACATCGCTGGAGACGACAAGGTCACCGTCCAGGGCAAGAACCGCGGCGTCGTCCCCCGGACCAACGATCGCGGACGCAGCGGCCGGCAAGCGAGGGGTGAACCTCGCGATGAGGGCATCTTCGCCCAGGTCCCCAATCTGCGACACAGAACAAGAGTAGGTCCCCTGGGGCTTTCTCGCTGACCGAATCCGTCCGCCGCGCCGGGGCGCGCCTTCCTGCTCGGTCGCCAACAGCGGCGTTACGGTGGTGATGTACCCGGTGAAGGCGAGGTGGCCGTGGCTTCCAAGAAAGATGCCCGCGAAAGAACCCAAAGCGATCTTGATGAACTCCTGAGTCAATCGGCGATGCTCGCCAAGACCCTGTTGATTCGCAACGGAGAGTTCTTTCCGTTCGCCGCGACCGTGGGAAAACGGGGCAAGTTCACGCTCGTCACGCCGCTACCGGAAACCGAGACCCCCACCGCTCACGACGTCCTCGACGCCATCGTCGGCGAACTCCAGGAGGTCCTTTCGACCATTCGGGCGTGCGCCATCGTGGCGATGGCGGCCACAGAGACTGGGGTAGACGCCGTCAGGGTCGAACTCGAACACGCATCCGGACCCTCCCTGGTTATCGCCCTCCCGTACGCCCGCGGTGAGCTCGGGGCCTTCGCCTACGGAGACATGGAAGCCCATCGCACAGCCCCGCGATTGTGGGTGAAACCTCCGAAGAAGAAGACTCCACCAGCGGCAACCGCCCGCCCCTCGAAAGCCAAGGCCGCCGAAACGGTCTCGGATACCGCTTCCCAGAAGACGTCCGGGGCCGCGAAGAAGGCGACGCCCAAGACCCCATCGGCACGGGGATCGTCGAGCACGACGCGTGCGCGGAAGCCCCGCCCCTCCGAGCGATCACCCTTGACCCTGCACGCCCAGCCCGCGCTCTTCTAAGCGCCCACCGCGCGCACCGTCCCGCTAGCGCAAGCCCACGGGTCGATCGAGCGCGGCTCTCAGCAGCGTCTCGACGAGGTCGGGGTACTCGATCCCTTCGACTTGCCACATCGTCGGGTACATCGAGAATGGCGTGAAGCCCGGCATCGTGTTGATCTCGTTGACCAGGACTGAGCCGTCCTCCCGCACGAACGTGTCGACGCGGGAGATTCCCTCCGCCCCGATCGCGTCGAAGGCCCGCCTCGCATAGGAGCGGACGGTGGCGAGCGTCTCGGCGGGAAGGTCCGCGGGGCAGATGAGGTTCACGTGCTCTTCGTCGAAGTACTTGGCCTCGTAGTCGTAGAAGGAGTGCTCTCCCCCCGTGACGATCTCCCCCGGTTGGGAGACGCGCGTGCCTTCAGGGGTGTCGAGGACGGCACACTCGATCTCGCGACCGACGACACCCTCCTCGATGAGGACCTTGGGGTCGTGCTTGACAGCTTCGGCAATCGCCGCGTCGAGGCCGTCCCACGATGCCACGCGCGACACCCCCATCGAGGAACCCGCGCGCGCAGGTTTGACAAACACCGGGAGGGGCAACGCGTGGATCTCCTCGCGTCGCGACGCGGCGTCCTCGTCGCGATGCAGGACGACGCAACGGGAGACGGGCAATCCCGCCGCCTCAAACGCCACCTTCATGTGGGCCTTGTCCATGCCGAGGGCGGAGGCGAGCACTCCGGAGCCAACGTAGGGAACATCGACGAGTTCGAGGGCCCCCTGGACGGTGCCATCTTCCCCATAGGGTCCGTGGAGGAGAGGGAAGACGACGTCGATCTCCGCGAGGTTTTCAATCCGCCCACCGTCCCTCTCGACGCGCCACATGCGTTCCCCCGCGCGCGAGGGGAGGAGCACGGTGTTTCCACCGCCGACGACACGGGGCAATTCGCCGTGGCGAATCTTCCACGATTCGGGGTTGTCGCTCGCCAGGGTCCACTGCCCATCCTCGGCGATACCGACGGCGACAACATCCCATCGATCCCGATCGAGTGCGCCCAAGACTCCCCCGGCGGTGACGCACGAGACCCCGTGTTCCGATGACCTTCCCCCAAAAAGGATCACCACGGTAGGACGGGCCATCGCTACTCCACCTCGGCCTTGCGGGGACGCGACAGAAGGGCCTCCATGACGCGTTCGACCTCTGCGCCCTCGTGAAGCATCGAGACAACCGCCTCGCAGATCGGTACCTCGACATCGTTGACGCGCGCCAACTCCCGCACGGAAAGCGACGTTTGCGCGCCCTCGGCCGTCCCGTGGGTCGCGTGAATCGCCTCCGCGAGGCTCAAGCCCTCGCCGATGCGCTTCCCGAGCGTGTGGTTCCGGGAGAGGGGTGAGGAGCACGTCGCGATGAGGTCGCCCACTCCGGCGAGCCCCGCGAACGTTTCCGGCGCCGCACCCAGCGCGAGACCGAGCCGTTGGATCTCCGCGAGTCCCCGCGTGATGATCGTCGCGGTGGTGTTGTTGCCGAATCCGCGCCCGTCGGCGACGCCGACGGCGACGGCGATGACGTTCTTGAAGGCTCCGCACAGTTCAACACCCACGACATCGGGGTTGGTGTACGGGCGAAAGTACTGGGACGCGATCGCATCGGAAACCATCTGGGCGGACTCACCGGAGGTCGAAGCGACGACTGTCGCCGTTGGTTGCATCTGTGCGATCTCCCCGGAGAGGTTCGGCCCCGAGACGACGACGAGCCTCGCGTCGTCCAAACCCCAAACCTCGGACAGTACCTCCGTCATCCGCAGGTGCGTCCCCACCTCGATACCCTTCATAAGCGACGCGACACGAGCGCCTTGGGGCACGAGGGGGGAGAGTCCTCCGACGATGTCGCGAACGCTCTGCGCGGGAAGGGCGAGAAAGACGATATCGACGCCCGTGAGCGCCTCCTTCGCGTCCAGCGTCGCGGTGACGTTCTCCGGAAGGATGCGCTCGCCCGTGTAGGCACTGTTGGTTCGGTGTGCGGCAATCTCCTCGATCGCGGCCACCTCGTTGCCCCACAGGACAGCGTCCGTCCCCGCATCGCCGAGCACACCCGCGAAGGTCGTCCCCCACGCGCCGGTCCCGAGGACGGCTGCCCGCGTCACTTGCCTGCCTTACGCATGTCGTAGGGAACCTTCGGTGCGGGTTCCCCGCGAAGTTGCTCGACCATAGACGTCAGGGTAGCCATGATTCGATCGGTCGCCTCACGCATGGTCGCCTTGGTGATGGGCTGAGCCCGTAAGTCGTCAAGATCGATCTCCGGGCCCGCGACAATCGAGACCTTCTTGCGCGGAATCGGCTTCAGAAGCTTCTTGTACCTCCCCAGGAGCCGCTGTGCCCCCCATTGAGCCACCGGGTACACGGGTGCGCCGGACTCCAGAGCCATCCTCGCCGCCCCCGTTCGTGCGACCATCGGCCACAGGTCGGGGTCGCGCGTGAGGGTCCCCTCGGGGAACATCGCGATCATGTCCCCCCGCGCGAGGAAGGAGAGTCCCTCGTCGACCGCTTCCTTGGCTTTGAACGTTCCCCGGTAGACGGGGACCTGGTCGAGCTTGCGAAGGAGAAACCCGGTGATGGGATTCTTGAACAGCCCGGACTTGGCGAGGAACCGAGGCGGGTACCCGTTGTTGTAGAGGTAGTGGGCGAACGTTAGGGGGTCGGCGTAGGTGATGTGGTTGGAGACGGCGATGAATCCGCCCGTCGTGGGTAGGTTCTCTCCTCCGTGCCAGTCCTTCTTCGTCATCGTCCATAAGAGCCCGCGAACGATCGCACCTGCCGCCCGGTAGCCCCGAGGAACGGGGGTCCGTAGCGGAACCTTACTCAAAACCGGCTCCCAACGCCGTGAGCTTGTCGCGGAAGCTCTCGTATCCGCGGTCGATGACGCCGACGCCGGAGACGGTCGAGGTTCCCGTGGCTGCGAGCGCGGCGATGAGGTGACTGAAGCCTCCTCGAAGGTCCGGGACCTCGATGTCCGCGGCATGGAGAGGCGTGGGACCGTTGACCACGGCGGAGTGGAGAAAGTTCCGCTGGCCGAATCGGCACGCGGTGTCGCCCAGGCATTCGCGGTAGAGCTGGATCGTTGCGCCCATCTGCGTGAGAGCCTCGGTGAATCCGAATCGTTGCTCGTAGACCGTCTCGTGGACGATGCTCAGGCCCTTCGCCTGGGTCAGGGCGACGACGAGGGGCTGCTGCCAGTCCGTCATGAACCCGGGATGGACATCGGTCTGGATCGCGATCGCGTTGAGGTCGCCGCCGGGATGATAGAACCGAATGCCGTCTTGGCGCACCTCGAACTCGCCCCCCACCTTGCGGAAGACGTTGAGGTACATCGCCATCGAGCGCTGCTGCGCGCCCTTAACGACGATGTCACCCTTCGTGGCGAGCGCCGCCGACGCCCACGACGCTGCCTCGATCCTGTCGTTGAGCGCGGTGTGGTCGAAACCGTGCATCGTCGTTACGCCCTCGATCGTTATCGACCGATCCGTGTCGACGGAGATGATCGCTCCCATCTTCTGGAGCGTGTCGATGAGGTCCTTGATCTCCGGCTCGACCGCGGCGTTTTCCAAGCGGGTGATGCCTTCCGCCTTGACCGCCGTGAGGAGCAACTGCTCGGTCGCGCCGACGCTTGGGTACTCGAGGCGATACTTGATGCCGCGAAGACCTCGAGGGGCCCGAAGAAGCAGCCCGTTTTTGACCGGTTTCGCGACCGCACCGAAATTCTCGAGGATCTCGAGGTGGAAGTCGACGGGGCGGCCGCCGATCATGCACCCCCCGAGGTCGGGGATGACCGCCTCCCCGAGGCGGTGGAGCAACGGCCCGCAGAAGAGGATGGGGATGCGGCTTTCGCCCGCGTGGACGGAAACGTCGCCGACGCTCGCCGCGCCAACCTTCGCGGGGTCGATCGTCAGCACGCCCTGAGCCGGGTCGTAGGCAACCGTGGCGCCGTGCACCTCCAGTAGCTCCGAGACGACCGAGACGTCGCGGATCTCCGGCACGTTGCGGAGGGTGGAGGGGGTGTCCCCGAGGAGCGCGGCCACCATTGCCTTCGATACGAAGTTCTTGGCGCCTCGAACGGTGATCTCGCCGGTGAGGGGCTTGCCGCCCGTGATGCGAAGGGAGTCGCTCATGGGTCTATCGTGCCCTATCCTCGACACCGCGAGCACGCGTCATTGGGGCAGAACCCCCACGAACCTCACTAGCTCGAGGCTCGCGCGCTCTCGATGGTGACGGAGGGAAGGTGCTTCGCGGGGAGCGTCGTCGGCCGCCACGGCTCCCTCGAAGCCTCGAACGCCGTGATCGCCGGTTCGTCCTTGAGGGTGAGCCCGATGTCGTCGAGACCTTCCATGAGGCGCCAGCGAACGTAGTCGTCGATCTGGAACGGGATGGTGACGTCGCCGCAGGATATCGTCCGGTCCTCAAGCGATACCGTCAGCCTCCTGCCGGGCTCCTCCTCCAGCAGCTTCCATAGAAGCTCGACATCCCCCTGCTCCGCCTGGGCGGTGAGCAACCCCTGTTTGCCGGAGTTGCCGCGGAAGATGTCGGCGAAACGACTCGCGATGACGACCTTAAACCCATAGTCCTTGAGAGCCCACACCGCGTGCTCACGACTCGAACCGGTTCCGAAATCGGGGCCAGCGACGAGGATCGACGCGCCCGCGTACTCCGGGTGGTTCAGAACGAAATCGGGGTCGGAGCGCCAGGCGGAGAACAGGGCGTCCTCAAAGCCCGTACGGGTGACACGCTTGAGGTAGACCGCGGGGATGATCTGATCGGTGTCGACGTTGGAGCGCTGGAGCGGGACGGCGACGCCCGTGTGGGTGGTGAACTTCTCCATGATCAGGCCTCCTGACTGGGGTCGACGAGGTCGGCGGGTGAGGATAGGGTCCCGCGCACCGCGGTGGCGGCGGCGACGAGCGGAGACACGAGGTGGGTGCGCCCGCCCTTGCCCTGCCGCCCCTCGAAGTTGCGGTTCGACGTGGACGCGCTCCGCTCCCCGGGCGCCAACTGATCGGGGTTCATCCCGAGGCACATCGAGCAGCCGGCGTTTCTCCACTCCGCCCCAAAGTCCTTGAAGACCTGGTCAAGACCCTCGGCTTCCGCCTGAAGCCGCACGCGCGCGCTCCCCGGCACGACGAGCATTCTCACGCTCGGTGCCTTGGTGCGGCCCTTGACGACCGCCGCGGCGGCCCTGAGGTCCTCGATGCGTCCGTTGGTGCACGAGCCGAGGAAAACGGTATCGACGCGCACGTCCTTGAGCGGCGTTCCCGGCGTAAGCCCCATGTATTCGAGGGCCTTCCGAGCGGCGACGCGGTCGGTCTCGTCGTCGAAGTCCTCGGGGTTGGGCACGGAGGCGCTGAGCGGCAGTCCCTGGCCGGGGTTGGTGCCCCACGTGACGAACGGTTCAAGGTCGGCGGCGTCAAGGTCAACCTCGACATCGAAGGACGCATCATCGTCCGTCTTGAGTGTGGACCAATACGCGACGGCGGCGTCCCACTCCGCCCCCGTCGGCGCGTGAGGCCTTCCCCGAACGTAGTCGATGGTCGTCTCGTCCGGCGCGATGAGCCCGGCACGGGCCCCCGCTTCGATCGACATGTTGCAGACGGTCATGCGCGCCTCCATGGAGAGCGCACGGATGGCGTCGCCGCGGTATTCGAGGACGTAGCCCTGGCCGCCGCCGGTGCCGATCTTCGCGATGACCGCGAGGATAATGTCCTTGGCCGTCGTCCCCTCGGGGAGCGTGCCGTTGACGTTGATCGCCATCGTCCGGAATGGGTTGAGCGGAAGCGTCTGGGTGGCGAGCACGTGTTCGACCTCGGACGTCCCGATGCCGAACGCGAGGGCGCCGAACGCGCCGTGCGTCGAGGTGTGGGAGTCACCGCACACCACGGTCATGCCCGGTTGGGTCAGGCCGAGTTGCGGTCCCACGACGTGGACGACGCCCTGGTCGGCATCGCCAAGGCTGTGGATCCGGATTCCGAACTCCTGGGCGTTGGCGCGGAGGGTGTCGATTTGGGTGCGGGAGGTGAGGTCGGCGATGGGTTTGTCGATGTCGAGGGTTGGGGTGTTGTGATCCTCGGTCGCGATCGTCAGGTCGGGGCGGCGAACCGTGCGTCCGGCGAGGCGGAGGCCGTCGAAGGCTTGGGGGCTCGTGACCTCGTGGATCATGTGAAGGTCGATATAGAGGAGGTCGGGCGCGCCGTTCTCTCCTTTCGTGACCAGGTGGCTCTGCCACAATTTCTCGGCGAGCGTCGTGCCCATGTCCTTCACCCCTCGTGTGGTCGTGTTGTGTGTCTCACATATTGAGACTCAGGTACCGCTATGTGGTCGATCATAGCGGACGCGTCGCCAAACGCAAGTCCCGAACCCGCTCGCTAAGCCGGGGAACCGACGAGCGCGGTGACGCTCGCATCCGCGACGTTGTGCAGGAAGATGGCCGCGGCCACCCATACGGCCACGAGAACCACTCCGAGAATCGCGGTACCCCTGGGCGCTCTCGTCGAGTGGGCGTACGCGGCCAAGATCCCGACGACGAGACACACCGCGATGAACAGGCCCGCCACCACGCACCAGAGAACGGTGGTGGCTGCCCCCGCATTCGCCGCTACTCCAGACGCCGCGCGCGCGAGATCGTCCACGCCCGATCCGTTGGCCCACGGGTCGACGACGTTCCGGTTCGCCTCGTAGTTCTTATAGAGACTTGAGACGTTGACGAACCAGGGCCACACGCTTCCCGCGAGAAGAAAGGCAAGGACGATGAGCACCGGATTGCGACGGTAACGGCCGAAGAACCGAACGGAATCCTCGGGGCTCGACGTGGAATCGGAAACGGATTCGAAGCCGTCGAAGAGGCTCCTCGTGTTCTCGCTCACGCCTCTAGTGTCTCCCCTCCGTCACTCCTCAAGTGCCGGATGGATGCCGCCATGCTTGCGTCTCACCATGTGGACGTTTAGGGTCGAGACATGGAAGGCGGCAGCGGAGTCGGGGTGGTCGACAAGACGTCGGCCATCCTGGGGGTCCTCGAGAAGGGGCCGGCGACCCTCGCCGACCTCGTAACGGCCACCCACCTGGCCCGCCCAACGGTTCACCGATTGTGCCTCGCGCTCGAACACCATCACCTCGTCACGCGCGATGCGGCGGGAGCCTTCATCCTCGGGCGGCGATTCCTGCAACTCGCCGCCGCGATGGGCGAGGATCGGATGGTCGCCGCCGCACAACCGATACTCGATGCCCTCCGGGATCGCACGGGCGAGTCGGCTCAGCTCTTCCGTGCCCATGGCGAGCACCGCATCTGTATCGCGGAGGCCGATCGTCGCATGGGGTTGCGAGACTCGATCCCCGTGGGAACCACGATGACCATGAGTGCCGGATCCGCGGCCCAAGTTCTTCTCGCGTGGGAAGAGCCCGATCAGATGCACACCGCCCTCGAAGGTGCACGGTTCACAGCCGCCGACCTCGCTCGCGTGAGAGAGCAGGGCTACGCCGAGAGCGCGGGGGAACGCGAGGCCGGCGTTGCCGGAGTCTCCGCGCCCGTGTGGGGTTCGTCCGGGAGGGTCGTGGCCGCCATCTCGATCTCGGGGCCGATCGATCGACTGACGGGGCACCCGGCCGAGCGCCATGCTCAAGACGTCATGGACGCCGCGAGGCACCTCAGCGACATCCTCAGAAGCGGTGAGGTCTAGCGGCCCACGCTCCCCTGGGATCCACTTGAGCTAGCACCCGGGTCTGGCGACGAGTCTGATTCTCCTGGCGACTTGTCATGGGACTTGGAGTCGGAGTTCCCGTGGGACGCATCCCCCGAGTTGCCGTGCGATCCGTCGTTGGGCGTCGTTGACGTCGTGTCGCCCGGGTTGCCGCGCCCGTGCGACGCCGCATCCCCTATCGCGCGAGCCCGCTCCGCGACTCCCTGACCGAAGTCGCTCCCGTTGGCGTCGGTCGATTCCATCCATCGAAGCATCTCCGCCACGGAGGCCCGAATCTCGGCGTTGTCCTCCGGGGCTAATCCCGTCACTTCCGATGCCGTCGTCTCGAGCGTTCCAGCCGCGCTCGCGTTTCCCCGCGCGCGCTCCGCGTGCGCCGCGTGCAGAAGGGCGCCGTCGACGTCACCCTCGTCCGCGAGGCGCACCGCCTCCTGGAGCCGCTCCTGCGTTCCCCCGTTTCCAATACCGACTGCCTCGAAGGCTCGGTCGACCGAGTACAGGAGGTCACCTGGCGCCGCTCCGTTCGCAGCCGCCGCGACGCCGCCGATACCGATGGTCGCCAGCGCGGTCACGCCACCGATGGTGACGAGTCGCCGCCCCCACCGAACGGGAGCCCGCGTCTCGCGACGCGAGCGACGAAGCGCCGGCCCGGGCCGACTTTCGCGTGCGGCCTCGGCAAGCGATCGAGCCATTCCTTCGACCTTCGCGGGCTCGACGGGAAGGGCCGCCTCTCGACGCAATTCGTCCACGAGCGGGGCCAGGCGCGCCAAGTCGCTATCCGCGGGAATCTTTCCCGCGAACAGCCCGTCGATCTCTCGATCGGTCCACCGCCTGTTCGTCATGTCGCCCTCTGCCTTCTGACCTTCGTACCTTCGTTATCGCTTTCGGCTTCCCGGAGGTTACGCCGAACCCCCGGCCCGTTGCCGGAGGGTTTCGATGGCCCGGTGCTGCAAGACCTTCACCGCGCCTGGGGACTTGCCGAGAATTGTCGCCGTCTCGGCGACCGAAAAGCCGCCGACCACCCTCAACGTGATGACGTCGCGTTGGTCGCGAGTGAGGTGGGAAAGCATCGCCTCCGCTCCCCCGCTTTCGAGCCGCGCCATGGCGTCGTCTTCCGCGTCGCCGCCGAGCATGCCGTCGACGCTCGCCTCGTCCGAGGCGCGCCCCGCCACGAGGGGACGCCGTGAGGCACGACGGCGAGCATCGATCAACTTGCGATGGGCGATGACAAAGACCCACGAACGAAACTCCTGCTCGTTACCGGAGAACGAGCGGATGCCCTTCGCGACCTGAAGGAACGTCTCGGAGGCAACGTCGTCCGGATCCCACGCCCCGCGCCCACGGAGGTACCCCGCGACCGAGCCCTCGAGGTCCCGGTACAGAACCGCCCACGCCCACTCCTCGCCAACCTTCGCAGCAGCGAGGGCTGAGTCGAACGCCTCTCCGAGCACCATGGGGTGGGATCTCTGTTTCAGCGCGGCGAATCGTTAGCCGAGTGTCCGAGCCAGTTCCTGCCCCCACTCGCGCGCACGCTCGACCTCCCCCTCGAGGAGGATCCCGTCAGCGGTGGGATCCGCTGGTCGCATCGCGACGAGAAATCCTCGCGGGTCCGCGATCGGGACGTATCCCGCTTTCTTCAACGCCTTCATGATCTTGGTTGCTCCCCCATGTCCGAGGGGGCCGCTAACGCGGGTATCGAAGGCCGCGACCTTGGCGGAGCCTGGGGGCAATTCCCGAAGCCATGTACGCATGAGTTGGTGGGACACGTTGGGGGCGACCTTGCTCGGACCAATCGGCTTACTCTGCGCCGACCTGACGGTGCTTTCCGATGGCAGGCCGAAGGCGTGGATGGGGGCACCCGCGACGATCAGATCCGCGCCCTTGAGGATGTTCGCTGTCGCCTCCGTTGTCGACTTAACGACAGCACCCTTGCCGAGGCCTTCGCCGATGGCATGGGCGATCGCGGCGGTGCTTCCCCACAGAGACTGGTAGACGACGACGGCTTTCACGGCGGTTCCCTTCACTCGCTTTCCTTCGGAGGTTACACGAGGCAAGCCGCATGCACCCCTACCGGTCGAGGTGGGCGGCGAGTTGTTCGCCCCACTGACGAGCCCGTTCGACCTCTCCCGGCAACAAGGCGCCATCGGGCGTGGGGATCACCGTCCGATCCGCAACGTGGAAAACCGCTGGCTCGCCCGTTGGCGAATACCCCGCCCGCTTGAGGCCCCGGAGGATCCGCGCGCCCGCCGCGCCTCCCCACTGAGCTGGATCCCGGGTGTCGAAGGCTGCGGCCTTTCCCTCTGCTCGTTTCAGACCTTTGAGCCAATCCCGCATCGCTGGGTAAGAAAGGTCCGGCGCCGGTCCCCCTTCCGCGGTGTACCGGGTCCGCGCCTTCTCCCGTGTTTTCGCCTTCGGAAGCCCCATCATGTGGACCGGTGCCCCTGCGACGACGAGCCGAGCCTTCGCGACAACATCGGGCGTTGCGTCGGCCGTCGAACACGCGATGGCGTCGGGGCCGATTCCCGCGGCGATCGCACGGGCGATCGCGGCTGTACTTCCCCACAACGACTCGTAGACGACGATTGCCTTCATCGACGGATCCCTCCCTCGCTCCCGATCGCGAGACTACCGTGGTCGTACAAATCTCGCTCGGTGAACGGGCACGAGCCCGAGAACACCGAAACCCCCGCCAGAAGCGAGGGTTCCCCGTAGCCCCGACCGGATTCGAACCGGCGCTACCGCCGTGAGAGGGCGGCGTGCTAGGCCGCTACACAACGGGGCCCTAGCGGTCCGGGGAGCTCCTCCCGCGAACGCGAGTACCAAGATTAGCGCATCGCCCCAGGGTCCGCGACCGTCCCCGCCCCCTACCGTGCGGAGGGATGGACGAGGGCGGCGACGGGGATTGCTTTCGTCCGAGGCTCCACGTAAACTTGAGCGTGGTTCACTCAACTTTGGAGATCTGGAGGAAGACGACGTGACCGACCCGTCCGCCATGCCGGGAAGCGGTGAGCAGGCCAGCCCCCTGGAGCAGTTCGGGCAGGACTTCACCGCGCTCGCGGAGCAAGGTGCCCTCGACCCCGTCATCGGACGAGACGAGGAGATTCGACGCATCATGCAGGTGCTGTCGCGCCGCACCAAGAACAACGCCGTCCTCATCGGCGAGCCCGGGGTCGGCAAGACCGCAATCGTCGAGGGACTCGCCCAGCGCATCGTCGCGGGCGACGTCCCAGAATCGCTCAAAGACCGCCGCATCGTGAGCGTCGCCATGAGTTCGCTCGTCGCAGGAGCGGCCTATCGCGGTCAGTTCGAGGAGCGCCTCAAGGGTGTGCTCCAGGAGGTGGAGAAATCCGAGGGAAAGATCATTCTCTTCGTCGACGAACTCCACACGATCGTCGGGGCGGGGGCCGCGGAAGGCGCGGTCGACGCGGGGAACATCCTCAAGCCCATGCTCGCCCGCGGGAAGCTTCGGATGATCGGGGCGACAACGCTGGGCGAGTACCGCGAGCGCATCGAGAAGGACAGCGCCTTGGAGCGGCGCTTCCAACCGGTGTTTGTGGGCGAACCGAGTCTCGACGACACCATTGCGATCCTCAGGGGGCTTCAGGAGAAGTACGAGGTTCACCATGGGGTCAAGATCACGGACGAGGCGATCGTCGCCGCCGCCCGCCTGTCCGACCGCTACATCACCGAGCGGTTCCTCCCCGACAAGGCCGTCGACCTCATCGACGAGGCCACCTCCGCCCTCAAGATCCAACTCGACTCCCTTCCCACCGACCTCGACCGCTTGCGTCGTCGCACGATGCAGCTGGAGATCGAGCGCACCCAAGTGGCCAAGGACAAGTCGGCATCCGCGAAAGAACGACGCGACGAGATCGACGCGGACATCGCCGAACTCAAGGCGCAGGCCGAGGTGCTCGAGCAGCGATGGGAACGGGAGAAGGGCCTCATCACGCGCCTCAACGAGGCCTCCGAGCGTGTTGAGCGGCTCCGCGGAGACCTGGAGCGCGCCGAGCGGGTCGCCGACCTCAACCTCGCGGGACGCATCCGTTATGGCGACATCCCCGAGGCGGAGAAGCAGATCGCCGCCGCGAAAGCGGAACTCGACGCGATCCCCGCCAACGAGCGGCTTCTCCGCGAAGAGGTGACGAGCCAGGACATCGCCGCTGTCGTCGCCAAGTGGACGGGCGTGCCCGTCGAGCGGCTCCTCACCCAGGAGTCGACCAAGCTCTCCCACCTCGAGGAACACCTCCACGAACGCGTCGTCGGCCAGGATCACGCGGTTTCCGTTGTCGCCGACGCCATCCGCAGGGCCCGCGCCGGGATTTCCGACGCCAACCGGCCGGTCGGTTCGTTCCTCTTCCTCGGACCGACGGGGGTGGGGAAGACCGAGTTGGCGCGCGCCCTCGCCGAGCAGCTCTTCGACGACGAGCGCGCGATCGTTCGCCTCGACATGTCGGAGTACATGGAGAGCCACACGGTCTCGCGCCTCATCGGGGCACCCCCCGGATACGTCGGATACGACGAGGGAGGCCAACTGACGGAGGCTGTGCGTCGTCGTCCGTACTCGATCGTGTTGTTCGACGAGATCGAGAAGGCTCACCCCGACGTGTGGAACGTGCTGCTTCAGGTTCTCGACGACGGTCGCCTGACCGACGGCCAGGGCCGCACGGTCAACTTCACCAACACGATCATCATCCTCACGTCCAACCTGGGATCGGACGTGGTCCTCGCGTGGGACGGCGTCCACCGTGACGCTCTCGAGACGGATCTCATGGCGATCCTGCGGCAGGCGTTCCGCCCGGAGTTCCTCAACCGCCTCGACGAGGTGATCATCTTCGACCGGATCGACCGCGACGCGATGCGAGGGATCGTTGCCACCGAGCTCGCGCGAACCACGGCGCGGCTGCGGGAGTCGAAGGGGATCGAGGTGGAGGTCGACGCTTCGCTCGCCACGGCGCTCGCGGAGGACGGCTACGACCCGCAGTTCGGGGCGCGACCGCTCAAGCGGCTCATCCAGACGCGGCTGCTCAACGAGCTCGCGAAGGAGATCGTCGACGGCAGGATCGAGGAGAACGACCACGTCACGGCCTCGTGGAAGGACGGCAAGGTCGCGCTAGCCGTCAAGCACCGCTAAAAGTGGGCTCCCCCGGAGACGAAAAAGGCCCGCCGTAGCGGGCCCCAACGCTGGGGTACAAGGATTCGAACCTCGACTAACTGGACCAGAACCAGTCGTGCTGCCAGTTACACCATACCCCAATGGTTCGTGACCGAACCGGGGCACTACTGTACCCGGTCGCGGGGGTCAAACCCAACGCCTGGAGCGCGGCGAGAGGGGGCGCTCGTTCCTCGATCGCCGCTTGCGTACCGCGCCCCGACGTGCTATATATCAAGAGTGATTGTATCAATATCGCCTGAAGTAACGACGACGGAAGCCGCCTCACTCCTCGCCGCTATCGCGGACCCTACGAGGCTCGGCATCCTTCGGCAACTCGCGAACGAGGGCGAACGATGCGTCTGCAAACTCGATCCCGCCCCTTCTCTCGCCCCCAACCTCCTCAGCTACCACCTCAAGGTGCTCCGCGAGGCCGGACTTGTCGTCACGACCCGTCGCGGGCGCTGGATCGACTACGCGCTCGCCCCCGATGCGCTGGAGCGACTCCACGCGGCCATTCCCGGCTCGAGCGACGAGTCACGCCCATGACCGTTCTCCTGCCGACGATCCGGCGCCGACCGTCAACTCGAAAGGTTGCGGGATGGCTTGCCTTGCTTGCCTCCGCCTGGGTCGCGTTGTACGCGCTCAACGAGTGGCTGTGGGATGCGATCGTCTCGTGGCTCCACCTCGATCTCGAGGTGCGCGCGGTCGGGGCTGCTCATTTCTTCCTCTACGACGCGGGGAAACTGCTGCTCCTTCTCCTCGGCTTGATCTTCGTCATCGGCATGATCCGCACAACCATCGATCCCGCGCGTGTGCGCTCGGCCCTCGAGGGACGCCCTCTGCTCCTCGCGCTCGTCCTCGCAGCGATCCTCGGTGCGGTTACACCGTTCTGCTCGTGCAGTTCGATCCCCCTCTTCATCGGATTCGTCGCGGCTGGCATTCCCCTGAGCGTCGCGCTAACGTTCCTCATCGCCTCGCCGCTCGTCAACGAGGTTGCCGTCATCATGCTCGGTGACACGTTTGGATGGGGTCCGACGGGGGCGTACATCGGAACCGGCCTTGGGCTCGCCGTCCTCGTCGGCCTCGTGCTTTCGCGCTTCCATCTGCGCCCCCTCGTTCACGATTTCGTCTTCACGACGCCCGTCGCCAACCTCCACACCGGAGGACTCAAACCAACGCTCGACGACCGGGTCAAGGCGGCTCGATGGGAGACGCACGACATTGTCGGAAGGGTATGGATCTGGGTACTGGTGGGAGTGGCCATTGGGGCCGTGATCCACGGATGGGTACCGGAGTCGTTCATTCTCGAGCACGCTGGCTCCGACAGTGTGGCCGCTGTACCCGTGGCTACCCTCGTCGGCGTGCCTCTGTACTCGAATGCGGCGACCGCGATCCCTATCGGGGCCGCGCTCTACGCCAAGGGGGCAGGTCTCGGGACGATCTTCGCCTTCATGATGTCGACGACCGCCCTCTCTCTCCCTGAGGCGATCCTGCTCAAGCGCATCCTCAAGACGCGCTTGCTCATCACCTACTTCGCCATCGTCGCCGTAGGGATCATGCTGATTGGATTCCTGTTCAACGGGGCGACTTAGCCCACTCTCAGAAGGGTTCGTCATGAAGATCGCTATCCTCGGTCCCGGTTGCCACAACTGCGTGACGCTTGAGCGACTCGCTCGGGATGCCGTCGCCGAGCTCGGCCTTGAGGCCGACTTCGAGAAGGTCACCGACTACGCCGCCATCGCGGCCTACGGTGTCATGCGCACGCCGGGGCTGGTCGTCGACGGAGAAGTGGTCGTGTCCGGCCGCGTCCCCTCTGGTACCGAGGTTCGCGAACTCATCGGCGCTCGAGCAGCGTAGCCAACTCGGTAAGCGAGGCGACGCGGATCGCCCCGGCGTCCGCCACCTCCTCGGCCGTGCGCTCGGCCCACGCACCCTGGCGTTCGCACCACACCCCGATGAGTCCCGCCCTCACCGCCGCTTCGGCGTCGATGTCGAACTCGTCCCCGACGTAGACGGTCTCCCCCGGTTGGGTTCCCAGCAAGCGACACGCCTCCAGGAAGACGCGAGGGTCGGGCTTGCCGTACCCGTGGTCGTCGACGCAAACGAGTAAGGGCACGTGGCCGAGGCCAACCTTGGCCATCTTCTGTTCTTGCTGCGCGCGCCGGGCGTTGCTCAACACACCGTGCGGGAGTCCGAGCGCGTCGAGAGTGGCCAGAAATGGCAGGGCGTCCGCGTGAACCTGCCAGCCCTCCCGATAGGCGTCGTCGAACTCCTGAATCCATGCGGTGACGGCCGCGTCGTCCGTGAAGGGTGGCCCGCCGAAGTGGGCGTGCAGATCCTCCGCGCGGAGCGTCCGCTGCGTTCGGGAGTCGATCTCTCCTCGCGAGAACGCGCGGTAGTGACCGTGACGGTCCGCCCGGAAGAACGCCGCGGCCTCGTCGATGTCCGTCTCGCTCGGGAGGTAGGCGTCCGCGATCCGCGAGATCGCGTGCCGGATGGCCGCCTTGTTGTCGAGCAGGGTGTCGTCGATGTCGACGAGGACACCCCGAACGGTGCGATCGAGCACTACAACGCAGCCCGAAGCGTCCGGAGCCGGGTGAGGGTCTGCCCGTGACCGAGGATCTCCATCGACTCGAAGAGCGGAGGAGAGACCCGACGACCCGTCACGGCCACGCGCAGGGGCGTGAACGCGTCGCGCGGCTTGAGCCCCAATCCGTCGACGAGCGCCGCCCGCAGCACCTCCTGCTGCGTGGCGGCGGTGAAGTCCACGAGCGGTTCGAGCGCCTGGAGTGCCGCGTCGAGGATCTCGCTGGCGTTCGCGCCCAAGCCCGCCCGAGCGTCGTCCTCGATCGCCACGGCCTCGTCGCGAACGAAGAAGAATCCGAGCATCCCCGGCGCCTCTCCGAGGAGCGTGATCCGCTCCTGGATGAGTGGTGCGGCGAGCGCGAGGGTCGCCTCCTCGTGGGGGGTGAGGTCGCGCACGTGACCGCCGGAAATCACCCCCGCGGCGTACAGGTAGGGCACGATCCGAACGACGAAGTCCCCCACCGGCAGCATCCGGATGTGCTCGGCGTTGATCGCCTCCGCCTTCTTGAGGTCGAAGCGCGCGGGGTTGGGGTTGACGTCGGCGACGTCGAACTTCTCGACCATCTCCGTAAGCGTGAAGACGTCCCGGTCCGCCGCGACGGACCAGCCGAGCAGCCCGAGGTAGTTGAGGAGCCCCTCCGGGAGGAAACCCCGATCGCGATGGTGGAAAAGGTTGGACTGCGGATCGCGCTTGGAGAGCTTCTTGTTCCCCTCCCCCGTCACCATGGGCAGGTGGGCGAATGTCGGCACACCGTCGGCGAGACCGAGCGCCTCGAGCGCGCGGTAAAGGGCGATCTGGCGGGGGGTCGACGAGAGGAGATCCTCGCCCCGGAGCACGTGCGTGATGTGCATCAGGGCGTCGTCGACGGGGTTGACCAGCGTGTACAGCGGCTCGCCGTTTCCGCGCACCACGACGTAGTCCGGCACGCTCCCGGCGCGGAAGGTCACCTCGCCACGGATGAGGTCGGTGAAGGCGATGTCCTCGTCCGGCATGCGGAGGCGGACGACGGGGTCGCGCCCCTCGGCGCGGTAGGCGGCGCGCTGGGCCTCATCGAGGTCGCGGTCGAATCCGTCGTAGCCGAGTTGGGGGTCGCGTCCCGCCGCGCGGTGCCGAGCCTCGACCTCCTCCGGCGTGGAGAACGACTCGTACGCGAAGCCTCCCTCGACGAGGCGCCGGGCGACGTCGGCGTAGATGTCGCGCCTCTCGCTCTGCCGGTAGGGAGCGTACGGACCCCCGATGTCCGGCCCCTCGTCCCAGTCGAGCCCGAGCCACCGAAGCGCGTCGAGCAGTTGGTCGTACGACTCCTGGCTGTCGCGCTCCGCGTCCGTGTCCTCGATGCGGAAGACGAAATCCCCTCCGGTGTGGCGGGCGTACGCCCAGTTGAAGAGCGCCGTGCGAATGAGGCCGACGTGGGGGGTACCCGTCGGCGAAGGGCAGAACCGGACGCGAACCTTGCTCATCGCCGAACTACCGGATTCATCAAGATTCCAATCCCCTCGATCTCGATCTCAACGCGATCGCCGTGCTCGATGGCGGAAACGCCCGCCGGCGTGCCGGTCAGGATAACGTCCCCGGGAAGCAACGTCACGATGTGGCTCACCATCGACACGATCTCGGGCACGTCCCACAGCATGTCCGCCGTCGTCGCCTCCTGGCGCGTCTCGCCATTGACGCGCGACGAGATGGCGAGGTCGGAAGGGTCGAGTTCCGTCTCGATCCACGGGCCGAGCGGTAGCGACGTGTCGAAGGTCTTCGCCCGAAACCATTGGTTCTCCTGTCGCTGCGTGTCTCGCGCGGTGACGTCGTTGGCGCACGTGTAGCCCGAGATGACCGCGGTGGCCCCTTCGGGAGATACGTCCTTGGCTACCCTTCCGATGACGATGGCAAGTTCGGCTTCGAGGTGGACCTCGTCGCTGTAGTCGGGCACGACGATGGGGTCGTCCGGGCCGATGACGGCGGTGTTGGGCTTGAGGAAGAGAAGGGGTAGGTCACCCTTAGCCCCGATGTTGCCCAACTCCTCGGCGTGCTCGACGTAGTTGCGGCCTAGGCAGACGGCCTTCGATCGCGGGATGACGGGGGCGAGAAGCCTCACGTCTTCGCGGGAGAGGGAGATGCGCTCCCCCGTGGGGTGGCCGGGAACGAAGAGGGGATCTCCCGTAAGGACGACCAATTCCTCGTCGCCGACCCCACCCTCGACGATCGCGAATTGGGGGTCTCCGCCGGTAGTGAATCGTGCGACGCGCATGGCCTCCAGGGTAGTCGGTGCGAGACAGGACCTACGGCGTCGAACCCCAGCGGTAGTCTCGGGTTATGGCCAGTCCCCTGTCCGATCTCGCCGAACGGAGTGACGCGAGACTCCACTTCCTCATCGATCTGATCGAGTCGAAGAACCTGCAGGAGCGGAGCCTCGGGGACGCGTACCTCAACCGGCGCGGGGCCGACATCCTCGCCCACCTCCACGGCTGGCACCTCCTCTTCGAGGATTGGTTACGAGAGGAGGCGGCCGGTGCGGAGGTCGTCATGCCCGCGCCTGGACACACCTGGGAGGATCTCCGCTCGCTCAACGACGATCTCTACGAGCGCTACCACGCCTTCTCGTACGGAGAGATCAAGGATCTCGTCCTCACATCGCACGCCCACGTCTTCGACCTTCTCCGCGTCCTTCCCGTCGAGGGGTTGACCGACCCCGCCGCCCATCCCTGGTCGGACGAGCCGCTACTGACCCTCGCGGACGAGTGCACGGGTCGGCACTACGACTGGGGCATCGAACGGGTCGAGGCGTTCCTCGGTCACGCTGGCTGACGGCTCCAATGGACCTCGCCCCACCCCCCGCCGATTGGGATTACGCCGCCCGATACACCGAGGCTCACGCACGCGTGCGCGCGGCGGAAGACGCGTGCGGACGGACCGGCGCGGGGACCCGTGTGCTCATCGCGACCAAGACGTGGGGCCCGGAGGCGGTGAGCGCCGCGTGCGCGGGCGGGGTCCGGCTCGTCGGAGAGAACCGCATGCAGGAACTCGCCGCCAAGGGTGCGGCATTCGTCGCGGCGGGGGCCGAGGTTCACGTCATCGGGCCGCTCCAGCGCAACAAGGCTGCCACGGCGGTCGAATGGGCTAGGTGCGTCCAGACCGTGGACGACCTCGCGCTCGCCGAACGTCTTTCGCGCCTCTGCCTCGATGCGAGCCGGGCGATGGACGTCATGATTCAGGTCAACGTCTCCGGGGAGGCGTCCAAGGCCGGTGTTACCCCGGTGGACGCCTACACGCTAGCGGTGGCCGTGTCCGCACTCCCCGCCCTCACCGTCACGGGATTCATGACCGTTGGGCTCCACTCCAGGGACGAGGCCGCGGTGCGTGCGGGGTACGCGACCTTGCGCGAGATCCGTGACGACGCGGTGATCCGCGCCGAAAGGAGCGAGAACTCCGCCCTCGCCCACGCCTGGGAACTCTCGATGGGAATGTCGGGCGACCTCGAGTGGGCGGTCGCGGAGGGCGCGACGATGGTGCGCCTCGGCACGGCCGTTATGGGTCCGCGCCCCGTCGCCCCCGTCGGATAGTCTGACGTCGCGATGGCAACACTAGTTCCCTCAGCCACGGTGGAGTGGTTGCTCGAGAGCGACGAGCCCGCGGCCCGATGGGTCGCGTTGACGCGACTGCTCGGCCGGCCTTCGGATGACCCGGATGTGGTCACCGCGCATCAAGCGGTGCTCGTCGACCCTGGCACCCTCGACCTCATCGATCGGCTCGGGGATTGGGACCATCCCGAGCCGATCGGCGGCCACAATAGTGCGGCGTACGCACCCAACCTCCTGTGCCTGCTAGCCGACATGGGTGTCGAAGCGGGGGACGACCCGCGCGTCGAAGCGGCGGTCGAGGCGCTCACGCATCACACCGACGAGGAAGGTCGACTGGCTTCACCCGCGATCATCAGTCGCATCGGCCCCGAGCCCGTGCTCAGCGCGCTGCTCTGCGATAGCCACGCCATCGTCGAGGTTCTGATTCGGTTCGGGAGGGCCGAACACCCGGCCACCCGCCGAGCCTTGGAGCGGATGGGGATCGATCTCGCGCAGAACGCTCAAGGCATGGCCTGGCCGTGCATCCCCAGCAACGCGTTCCGCGGACCGGGCCGCAAGGCGGACGCGTGCCCCATGGTCACCCTCGAAGCCTTGCGGGCGATCTCCCTGCTCGAGCCCGACCGCCGTCCCGTGGCTCCGACCGATCTGCTCGCTGCCGCACGGACCATTCTCCACATCTGGCAGAACCGGGGCGCCGAGAAGCCCTACATGTTCGGTCACGGGATCTCCTTTAAGACCGTCAAGTGGCCACCCTTCTGGTACCACGCCCTGGCGGTACTCGACACCGTCGGGCGCTACCCCGAGTTGTGGAGCCCCCACACGGTCGACGCCAATCCCGCGGATCGCAGGTCCGTTGCCGAGCTCGCCGCCTGCCTCGTCGCGTACAACCTGGGGCAAGACGGCCGGGTCGTCCCCCGCTCGTGCTACCGGGGATTCGAGGGCTTCTCGTTCGGACAAAAACGGGCCCCATCACCCTTCGCTACCGCGTGCGTTCTCTCGACCCTTTTCCTCTTCGAGGACCTAGCCGATGACGTTAAGTCGGTGGATGTCCTGGCCTTGGCGAGTTCGAAGGGTGGCACCGGCGTGGCCCGAGGGCCGAAGTGAGGCCAGCCTTCAGTGACAGCGTGGCGCGGGACCACATACCCTTTCCCCATGCCGAAACCCCCTTCCGCCGCCCCCGCCGCAACAGCGAAGAAGCGCGGTAAGCGCCCCGAGTATGGAACCGTCGAGCACGATCGACAGATCACGCGGCGGCTCAATGCCCTCCGTGCGGCCGTCCTCGGGGCGAACGACGGCGTGGTCAGCATCGCCGCGCTCGTCATCGGCGTGGCGGGAGCCGTAGCCACCTCCGGCGTTACGGAAACATCCCAGATCGCCACGGCCGGGTTCGCTGGGCTCGCGGCAGGGGCGCTCTCGATGGCCGCCGGTGAGTATGTGTCCGTGAGCTCGCAACGCGACGCCGAAGATGCCCAACTCGCGCGCGAACGCAAGTGGCACGTCGAGCGGCCGGAGTGGGAACTCCAGCAACTCGTCGAACTCAACATGGAGACGGGAATGTCGGAGAAGGTTGCGCGGCTCGCGGCGAAGGAGCAGACGGCCCATGATCCCGTCGCGGCTCACGCCCGCCTCCACCTCGGAATCACCGATCCCGACTACCTCACGAGCCCAATCCAGGCGGGCGTCGCCTCGCTCCTCGCGTTCACCGTTGGCGGGACGGTACCGATCCTGACGATCCTCCTCGCCGGTCCGTCGCTCCGAATTCCGTTGACCTTCGGCGTCGCCATCGTGTGTCTCGTCGGCACGGGTGTGGCGGCAGCGAGCATCGCCCATTCGTCCAAACCGCGCGCGATGATTCGCAACGTCGTCGGCGGCTGCCTCGCGCTCGCCGTCACGTATGGAATTGGTGCCCTCGTTGGGACGGCGGTCTAGCCGACACCCCTACGTCGCGGCGCGATCCTCGACCCCCGCGTGGAGCAATCCGTAGGTCAACGCCTCGCCTAGCGCCTCCCAGGAGGCTTCGATGATGTTGGGTCCAACACCGACGGTGCGCCACTGACGCCCGGTGAGGGTATCGACGGTCGTGATCATGACGCGGGTCGTCGCGTTCGTGCCGTGACTCGCGTCCGTGATCCGCACCTTGAAATCGGTCAGGTCGAATCGCGCGATCTCCGGGTAGAAACCCCCGACAGCCTGGCGAAGGGCATGGTCGAGCGCGTTCACCGGGCCGTTGCCCTCGCCGGTCGACACAAGCCTCTCCCCACCAGCGACGATCTTCACGGTCGCCTCGGCGTCGGCGTTCGTCGGGTCGCCGGACACCGTCTGGACGAGTACCTTCCAACTCTCCGTCTCCCAATACCGATGGGACTCACCCAACTCGTCACGAAGCAGGAGCTCGAACGACGCGTCGGCGGCGTCGTACGTGTACCCCTCGGCCTCGGCGTTCTTCACGCTCTCGGCGACGCGACCCAGAAGTTCGCCCTGACCCTCAAGGTCGAACCCGAGTTCGCGTCCCTTGAGCTCGATCGATGCGCGTCCCGCCATCTCCGAGACCACCATGCGCATGTCGTTGCCGACGAGCGCGGGGTCGATGTGCTGGTAGAGGTCGGGATCGACGCGGATGGCCGAAGCGTGGAGGCCTCCCTTGTGGGCGAAGGCGCTCACGCCGACGTAGGGCTGGCGCGCAAACGGCGCGATGTTGGTGATCTCGGCGATGGCGTGGGCGATGCGCGTCGCCTCCTTGAGCCCCGAACCCTTGAGCGTGACCACATCCCGCTTGAGTTCGAGGTTGGCGACGACGGCGATGAGGTCGGCGTTGCCCGTCCGCTCCCCGTACCCGTTGATGCAGCCCTGCACCTGAACGGCCCCCGCCTCGACGGCCGCCATGGTGTTGGCAACGGCGCACCCGCCGTCGTTGTGGGCGTGCATGCCCAGCTTCGAACCCGGAATCGCGGCACCGACCTCGGTGACGATGCGGGAGACGTCGGACGGAAGCATGCCGCCGTTGGTGTCGCAGAGGACGAGCGTGTCCGCGCCGGCGTCGACCGCCGCCTTCAGGACGCTGACGGCGTACTTGGGGTCAACCTCGTAGCCATTGAAGAAGTGTTCCGCGTCGAGCATGACGCGGCGTTCCTCCCCCACGAGGTACGCCACGGTTTCGGCGACCATTGCAAGGTTCTCCTCGGCGGTCGTCTTGAGGGCCTTGAGGACGTGACGAATATCGGACTTGGCGACGAGAGTGACGATGGGGGCCTCGGAATCGAGGAGCGCGCGGACCTGGGGGTCGGTGGCCGCGGTCGCACCAGCCTTGCGCGTGGCACCGAACGCGGCGAGCTGGGCGTTCGCGAGTGTGAGTTCCTTGTGTGCGAGCGCGAAGAACTCCGTGTCCTTCGGGATCGCTCCCGGCCAGCCACCCTCGATGACTCCCACGCCGAGCTCATCGAGCAGGGGGGCAATCGCCATCTTGTCCGCGACGGAAAGATTCATGCCCTCCTGTTGGGCGCCGTCACGCAACGTCGTGTCGTATACCTCGATCTGAGCGGCCATGGCCACCTCCTAGTACCTCGCGCTCGCCGTCCGGCCCTCCAACACAAAAGCCCCCCGGGTACGGGAGGCTGCGCGTCGCGGGTGACCGTCGACGCGCTACGGAATGATGATCGTGCGAGCCATCCCCGCCATTGTGACACACGGACGCGCATCACGATACCTCGCGGCTACCAGAACCTCGTCGCGCACCTCACGCACCAACCAGCGGACCACGGGCACAATGGTGGGGGCGGAAAGGAGCCAACGGTGGCTGCGGCACGGGCGACGACCTCACCGGGTTGGGCTGCCATGGCCGCGCGCCTCGTCAAAGACGAGGGCCGGACCCTGTTTGGTCTCGCCTACGCGCTCACCGGGACCGAGGCCGAGGCCGAACGCCTCGTCCGTGCCGCGGTGGATCGCACGTTCGACCACGCCACCAAGAAGACCCCACCGGCCACCGTCGCCGCGCTCGCGCGACGCGCGCTCTATGCCCAATTCCTCGACGAGGCGAAGGCGTCGGAGAAGAAGAAGGGGAAACGCACCAAGGGAGCCGAGGAAGCGCCCCCCGTGGCCCCACCTCGCCTTCCCCTGATCGAGGCTCTCGCCTCCCTTCCCGCGGCCGAGCGCATGTGCATCGTCATGAGGTTCTATGAGGGCCTCTCCGCCGTGACGATCGGCCGCGATATCGACGTCGCGGTGACGACGGTCCACCGCTACCTGACCGATGGGCTCGACGGGCTAGCAGCGGTTCTGGGGGATCCAGGGCTAGACCGGGAGGAGGCCCTCAACGGGGGGTGCTCCCTCGAGGGCGAAGACGGGCTACCCCAGCAAGCCCCGCCAACCGACGCTGTCAGCCGAGCGTTTTCCGCCGTCGACGACCTCGCCATAGCCGCCTACCGCGACCTCGCCCTCGCGACCGACGCCACCCCCGTCGTCCGGGCGCTGACGAGGCGCAAGAAGAGGCGAGCGTGGGCCGTCGCGGGTCTCAGCGTGGCTGCGGTCGCGTCCCTCGCGGTCGGGGGGTGGGTCGTCGCCCAGGCCGTCATCCCACCGGCCGAGACGATCGCGATCAGCCCGTCGCCCTCGGTCTCTCCCGGCCCGTACGGGTTCGGAGTCCTGTCGGCGGACGACATCCTTCTGGATTCCCAAACCTGGGGCGTCGCGGGATACGCGATCGAAGGGGATCAACGCTTCCTCTCGTGCGCGATCGACGACCTCGCCCCCGAACCCGGGGGCGACGGCTCCATTCTCATCGGCGGGGACTGCACGCAGCGAACGACGACGGCCGTCAGCGTGTCGACGACGATCACCCCCATGGACGCTTCACCGGGGGACGACCGCGTCAGCGTCGCCGTGACGGTGATCAATACGGGTGACGCGCCCATCGCCATCTACCGCGACTCGCTGAGCCTCGGCTTCGAGTTGCCGTGGGGGGTGCTCTCCAGCTTCCAGGGTCCGGGCGACTCCCTGTTCTCCATCCAGGGCCCGTCCCTGGACGATCGTTCGCTCCGCCTCTCAAGCAGCCCCATGGAGGACGTCGTCGTGCTCCAACCGGCCGAGCAACTGACGGTCGTTATGAGCGCACAGCGGCTGCTCCTCGCCGACTTTCAAGCCCAGATTGACGACCCCTCCTCCGGTGTAACACAGGAGATCGCCGAGGAGTGGGTCCGCGACTCCTCCGCCATCGGTGAGGTCTCCGTCGACGATGACATCCTCGCCGCGTTCCGCGCCGGCGAGTACGCGCCGCCCGGGGCGGTCTTCGTCGCGGTCGCGCCGACCGAGCAGGATTCCCTGCGGATGGTTGTCCTCATGGACCTCCACCCCGGTATCGGGGTCGCGCCTGGACCAAGCCCCAGTCCGAGCGCGAGCCCCAGCGCTACTCCCAGCGTGAGCGCGTCGCCCTAGTCCGCCTCGCGCGCGTCGTCTATCGCGTCCGGTGTGGGCTGGCTTCCGGCGAGCCCCCCTCGGTTGAGGGCACGACGCAAGAGTCGCCACTCCGGTAGCGCCCGGTCCATGACGGCGTAGAACCGCGCGTTGTGGCCGCGTTCGATGAGATGGGCGAGTTCGTGGACAACGACGTACTCCAAGAGCTCCGGTTCGCGACGCGCGAGCTCGAGGTTGAGGGTGACGCGGCGGGCCTTGATGTTGCACGTTCCCCACCGCGTGGTCATTCGGCGGATGGTGAAGTCGGGGATGGGGACGCCCATGCGCGGCGCCCACCGTGCGAGCAGGGGTGGGATGGCGCGGCGCAGCTCCCGGCGCAGGCGGTTGGCCTCGGGGCCGGCTTCGAGCGGTGGGGGCTGGAGGGCGATCCGCTGACGATGCGTCTCGATCCATCGGGCCTTGCTCGCGACGAACGCCGCGATGTCCCGCTCGGGGACGTGCGGAGGTGCCGTGACCCGAACCTCCCCGGCAGGGGCCTTAATGGTGATCCGCACGTTCTTCACACGCTTGCGCGTGACGACATACTCGATGCCGCTGTGGGCGAGTACGGGCGGGACCATGGGGAGAGCGTACGACCGTTGCGGGCGGCATCGGGAAACGGCGCGACGCATGTCGGGCGTGTACCGTGCGCGTGTCGCCTGCCTAGGGGAGACTGATGGCAGACGATTGGGCGCGAACGGAGGAGCAGGATGACGACCCCGCCCCCGGAAGAGCCGGGGATTGGCGCGCCCTCCGGGGACGCCCTTCCCC
>CAZMCU010000018.1:0-30718 GCA_964564915.1 uncultured Demequinaceae bacterium
CGTCGCCAGCGGAGCCCGGCGTCGATGAAGTCGTCGATCGCGCCATCGAAGACCGCTTGGGGGTTCGAGGACTCGTGCTCGGTGCGAAGGTCCTTGACCATTTGGTAGGGGTGGGTGACGTAGGAGCGCATCTGGTCGCCCCACGACGCCTTGACGTCGCCGGCGAGTTCCTTGCGCTGGGCGGCTTCCTCCGCGCGGCGTTGGACGAGCAGCCGGGACTGGAGCACCCGGAGCGCGGCGGCCCGGTTCTGAATCTGCGACTTCTCGTCCTGCATCGACACGACGATCCCCGTGGGGATGTGCGTGAGGCGGACGGCGGAGTCCGTCGTATTGACGGACTGGCCCCCCGGCCCGGTCGAGCGGAACACGTCGACCTTGAGCTCGGACTCGGGGATCTCGATGTGGTCGGTCTGCTCGATGAGCGGGATGACCTCGACCGCGGCGAAACTCGTCTGGCGTCGGCTTTGGTTGTCGAAAGGTGAGATGCGGACGAGGCGGTGGGTGCCCGCCTCGACGGAGAGGGTCCCGTACGCGTAGGGTGCGTCGACCTCGAATGTGGCGGATTTAAGTCCAGCCTCCTCCGCGTAGGAGGTATCGAGGACGCGCGTGGGGTAGCCGTGCCGTTCGGCCCAACGCAGATACATGCGGAGCAACATCTCCGCGAAGTCGGCGGCGTCCACGCCTCCCGCTCCCGAACGGATCGAGACGACGGCGGCCCGCCGGTCCCACTCCCCCGTCATGAGCGTGCGAATCTCGAGCGCCGCGAGGTCGGAGCGAAGGGTTCGGATCTCCTCCTCGGCTTCCGCGAAGGTCGCCGCGTCGTCGGACTCGCTCCCCATTTCGACCAGGACCTCGATGTCGTTGAGCCGTTCCTCCAACGTGGCCAACCGCTCCAGTTCCGCTTGGGTCTGAGACAGCGCACTCGTCACGGCCTGCGCCTGTTCCGCGTCGTCCCAGAGGTCGGGGGCGGAAGCCTTGACCGAGAGTTTCTCGACCTTGGCTCGAAGGGCAGCGGGATCCGTCACGGCCTCAATCGACGCCAGGGTCGCCTTGAGGGACGCGATCTCCGCGGGAAAGTCCATTGCTGCCACGGCCGAAAGCCTACGCGGGCGGCTCGCTGCCGCCGAATCGACGCGGTAGAAAGTCCGGGACTGAGAGCTTTCCGCGTTGGCGATAGAATCGTAATCATTCCGTTATGGAGGGGGGATACCAGCCTCCTCTGCCGCGATTACAGTGTTAGGTGCGCCCTAACGATAGGGCGTGATATTTACCGAAAAGGGGAAGGTACATGAAGTGGACTCGTACCCGCACGGCGGGGGTCCTCGCCGTCGGTACCGCTTCGGCGCTCGTTCTGTCGGCTTGCGGGTCGACTCCTGAGCCCGTCGACACGGTCTCTCACCCCCCGGTCACCATCACGTTTGGGTACTGGGGCAACTTCGGCATCGCGGAGAGCGCGGCCGGTCCGTCGCTCGAATCGGTCTACGAAGCTACCCACCCGTGGGTAGACCTCCAGTTGACTTCGGGTAGTTACACGCCGCAGCACGACCTCCTGACGCAGTCGCTTATCAACGGGACCGGTGCCTACACGATTGCCGCGATCGACGAGGCCTACATGAGTGGGTTCGTCGCGCAGCCCGAGAACTTTGTCAACCTGATGGATCTCGGCGCCGATCAGTATCAGGCGAACTACCTTCCGTGGAAGTGGGACGAGGCGGCCAATGCCGACGGCAGCGTCGTCATCGGTCTGGGGTACGACGTCAATGGCTTGGCCATGTGCTACCGGAAAGACCTGTTCGAGGCGGCGGGATTGCCGTCCGAACGCGATGCCGTTTCGGCCGCGATTGGGGGCGGTTGGGACGACTTCATCACGCTGGGAGAGCAGTACGTCGCGGCCACGGGTAAGCAGTTCATCGATAACGCGACGAACCTCCTCAACCCCGCGGTGATGCAACTCGGCACGGGTTACGCCTACTACGACCGCAGCGACACCCTCGACATGGAGTCGATCAAGCCCGCCTTCGACATCGCGATCAACGCGATTCAGGCCGACCTCTCCGCCAACATCGGCACCTTGACGGCCGCGTGGGACGAGGGCCTCACGAACGGCGATTTCGCCGCCTTCGCGTGCCCGGCGTGGATGCTCGGATACATCGAGGATCTCGCGACGGCCAACGACTTCACCGGTCAATGGGACGTCGCCGACCTCCCCGGGCCCGGCGGCAACTGGGGTGGCTCGTTCTACACGATCCCCAACCAGGGCTCCGAGTACGCGCAGACCGAGGCCTACGCCTTCATCGAGTGGCTGATTCAGCCCGAACAGCAATACAAGATCTTGGCCGAGACGGGTCGCTTGCCCGGGCAGACGGCACTCCTGGAGTCCGAGGCGGTTCAGAGCTTGACGTACCCGTTCTTCGACGACGTGCCCTACGGCACGATCTTCGGGCAGACCGCCATGGATATCCCCGAACCGATCTACTACGCGCCCAAGACCAGCGCCCTCCGTTACGCGTTGGAGACGGTCCTGAACGACGTTCAGGCCGGCAACGTCCCGATTGACCAGGCGTGGGACACCGCCCTCTCCGTCGCCGAGGCCGCTGACCAGTAACGACGAGACCCGTGCACGCGGACGGGGGTGGGCCCAGCGGCCTGCCCCCGTTCTGCACGAGTCAGTGAACGCGTGCGGATGAGGTTGCAACGATCGTCACGCCACCCCACGGAAGCCACGAATCGAGTCCGAACTGGGGATGGCTCACCATGGCCACCACGACCGTCACCGTGTGGCCGTCGACGCACGACACCTCGACGATCTGTACGCCCTCCAGTCCGCGACGGCTCTCCGCGGCGGGAAGCCTAGAAGCAACGACGGCCCGAACCGACGCTTCCGACACCGCGATACCGGCGTCCTCCGTCGGGCGCGGGGCGCCGCCAGCGTAGTAGGTGCCAACGTCCATCGCATCTGCGGCGTCAAGGGCGAGTTCGTCAGCAACGTGAACGAGCCTCGTGCGGTCCAGATAGACACCCGTCACCGCTGCCCCGACGAGGATGAGCAGGATGGCGACGATCGCGAATCCCAGGGACAGGAGCGTGACGCTCCCCTCATCCCTATCCGCTTTCCCGTTGGTCATGTCCTACTCACAAACCCATCGACGGGAGAGGCTGAGGCAGCGGAAACCGTGACGCTGAGGGGCAGCCAGGATCGGATGAAGGAAGGAACACCAGGGAAGGAGACCTCGATCTCCACCTCCGCTCTAATGTCCGAGCCTGGGGCGAAACAGGGATTCGAGGTACAGGTAAGCCTGAGCGTCGAGTCCGATCCGGCGTCGAACGAAAAGTCGGAAAGGGTGACACCGACGACGGCGTTGGCACGATTAGCCGATGCCGCAACGGCGGAGGAAACGGAGGCCCCCCGGTCAAGGGCGGCGACTCCGTCGACTACCGCTGCCCGGGAAGCCGCGTCGGCGGCCGCCTCTGCGGCGTATGTTCCCGCCTGGATCCTCGCGAGGGCAAGGATCAGATAGACAAGCGGGACGAGAAGCAGAAGCGACATACCGAGGAACTCAACGATCGCCCCTCCATCGTCGACTCCAACGCTGCGACCGCACCTCAGTCTGCCGACTGCCTCTTCTCGCCTAGCCACGGTTCACCTCCTCCATCGCGTGAGCGTCGACGGACATGCTGCCCACTCCCCACAGCCCCACCACCGGGACGGGTGCCGTGATTGTTACGCTCACGGTCACTGCGCCATCGACCGTAACGAAGCTCGCGTGTGCCTCCGCGGGGTAGCCACCGAGCGAGGCTTGGGCGAGTGACTCTGCACGCTCCTCCCCATCGACGAGCGTGCGATCCTCGGCGGCTGCGAGCCTGGCGCCTTCCTCCGCACACGCAATGAGCGTGTTTCTCACGTGGAGCGTCAACGCCAACTGAATAACGCCCGCCACGATCAATACGAGAAGAATCGAGACGAGGGTGAATTCCACGACCTCGCTTCCCGCATCGCGCGGCATTCGGGGTCGGCGCTGCCTAGCCTCCCGAGACACTTCCGACCGCAGACTCAAACAGGTCGACGAGCGCGGGCCCAGCCACCGCCCACAAGGCCGCGACGAGACCTGCGGTCATGAGAGTGATAAGGACCCAGCCGGGAACGTCGCCGCGATCCGACCCCGCGACGCGACGCATTCTTCGACGTAAAGCTGCCATGACTACTCCCTTTCCTATGTTCCGATCCTGATAGCAACGATTCCGGGGAAGACCGCAAAGACGACCGTTACGGGGAGAATGAGGAAGATGACGGGAACCATCATTGCGATCTCCCTCTTCCCGCCCTCCTCAATGAGTCGACGGCGGCTGGCTTCGCGAACGTCGATCGCTTGCGCGTGGAGCACGTCAACCAGGGGAGTGCCCCGCTCGATCGCTACAGCGACGCCACCCGCGAATCGCGACAGAGCGGCCACGCCGGTTCCCTCCGCAAGGCCGTGCATCGCTTCCGCGAGGGGCATCCCCGCCCGCACCTCGCCAAGTGTTCTCCGCAGTTCCTCCGACAACGCCCCAGACGTGCTGCGACTCACCCGCTCAAGTGCTCCCAAGGCCGACTCTCCGGCGGAGACGGCGAGGGCAAGCATGTCGGCAACCGACGGTAACTCGGCCAGAATGCGCGATTCGCGGCGAGCGAGCGTCCGGGAAAGGACAAACTCGCGAGCGGCACCGCACGCTACCGCGAACGCCGCCGTCATAATCGTTAACGAGATCGGCGACGCCCCTCGCGTCGAGAGGACGAGCGAGAGCACGAGACCCGCGACCAGACCAAAGACTCCCCACATCACCTGTTCCGCCCTGAACTGCTCGACCGTGAGCCCTCCACCGGTTCGGCGGAGGCGCGCGGCAAGGTCCACCGAAGGTGTTCCCCAACGTTCGGTGAACCGTGCGCCGTCTCGTAGAAGGCCTCTGAAGACGCGTACGAGCGGACCACCGTTACTCCTAGTGGGAGATCCCTCCCATGCCCATCCAGTGGCAGGACGAAGATGCGGTGCCACGCGAGCGGCGAGCGTCGGAGTCCTCGCCCACCACCAGGAGGCGAGCATGCCTACCCCCACGCCTAACGCAAGGCCAGACACCAGGACTCCCGGCGTCATCGCATCACCCTTTCCTCCGACGGAAGGCGACCCACTCGTGCCATGAGGCGATAGGCGAGGACCGTACTGGCTGCACCCACGGCGAGGACGGTTGCCCCTCCTGGGGAGTCGTAGGCCGACGCGGTTTCTGGGCGAGTTGCGAGAAGCACCAACACCACCCATGGGGCGATGACGGCGAGACGTGCCGCGTTGACGGTCCAACTCTGTCGAGCCTCAAGTTCACCCCTTGTGCGAGCGTCTTCCCTCAGAAACCCGCCCAGCGTTCGCAGCACACGCCCAAGATCGGAGCCTCCCACCTCCCGCGTCACCCGAAGCGACTCGACGATTCGATCGGCGACGGGATCCGCGAGGCGAGCCTTGAGGGCGTCGAGGCAATCGTCAAAGCGACCGGTTGCCCGAAAGTCTTCGGCAAATGCCGCGAAATCGGCCCGTAGTTCGCGCGGTCCCCTCTCCCCAAGTTGACCGAGAGACTCGGGGAGGGAGAGGCCTGCCCGAATCGCGGATGCCAAGTTGTCGACCGCTTCGGGCCAGACCTCGCGCATGACGGCCCGACGTCGGTTGGCCCTCCCGCGCACCACCGCAAACGGGGCTCTCGCCCCGAGGAGTGCGAGTGCGAGTCCGATTGCGGGTGACCGCGTCAGTCCGGTCGCCATAAGCCACACCATCCCGCTGAGACCAACGGATGCGCCCACGAGAACCCCCGGAGTGACGCTCGGAAGGCCAGCCTGAACAAGAAGGTCTCCCATGCGTGCCGACCATCCATCGGAGCGAGGGACCCGAGGGTGCCGTTCCCAGAAGGCGGACCAGACGGCGAACGCCCCCGCCCCGAGAACCAATCCCGCAATCGTCCCCATCGGCTACACCGTCCCCGCGGACATCTTGGAACGCAGGATCGCCGCGAGATCGAATCCCGCTCGCTTGAAGCGGTCCTCGTGCGGTGGGAACCCTTCTCCACGAACCAGATCGTCCCCCTCGCGATGAAAAAGGTCGCAGGTCTCGATGACCCCACCCTCGACCCGACCGGGCAGGCCGACGATCTCACGCACCCTCCTTCTCCCCTGGTGATCGAGGTCAAGGTGGACCACGATGTCGAGAGCCGAGGCGACCGTCGGAATGACGAATCGGTCAGACACGTTCTCCCCCGCCAGCAACGGCAGGGTGCACATCTTGGTGATCGCGTCCTTCGCCGAATTGGCGTGGATGGTACACATTCCCGGTACCCCTGCATTGAGGGCAACCAACATGTCGAGTGCCTCCGCCTCGCGGACCTCTCCGATGATGATGCGACTCGGTCGCATCCTGAGCGCCTCCTTCACGAGGCGTCGAAGCGGAATCTCCCCCGTCCCCTCAAGACTCGGTTGTCGACACTGCATCGACACGACATCGCGCACGGGGATTCGCAACTCGAAGACCTCCTCGCATGTCACGACGCGCTCACGGGGCGGGATGCAGCCCGCCAAGGCGTTGAGCGCGGTCGTCTTCCCGGACTGCGTAGCGCCGGAGATGAGGATGTTGAGTCCGGAGGCGACCGACGCGGCGAGGACATCGGCCGCGTGGCGCGTGAGTGCCCCTAGGGTCACCAGGTCGTCGACGTGGCTTGCGCGGACCACGTACTTTCGGATGTTCACAGCCCAGTGCTCGCGGGTGACGTCGGGAATCACGGCGTGAAGGCGCTCTCCTCCCGGGAGGCAAGCGTCGACGAACGGACTGGAGAGGTCGAGTCGACGGCCAGAGATCTTCAGCATCTGCTCCACAAGGTCACGAACCTGGCGCGACGTCAGCATCGTTGTCGTCAGTTCCGGCTCTCCCCCGCGCGCAACAAACACCTGAGCGGGCTCGTTGATCCATACCTCCTCAATCTCGGGGTCGTCGAGGTAGCGCTGCAGCGGCCCGAAACCTGCGACCGAATCGAGGACCGACTTCGCCGTCGCCCCTCGGTCCTTGACGGGTGCAACAGCTCCAACGAGCGCCCGCTCCTCCCACGACCGCAGCGCCTCGTCAACAAGACCGCGGACCGCGTCGACATCCCTCATCGGGTCGACGCCACGTTTCTTGATGAGGTCGCGAACCTCGTCTTCGATGCTGGAGATCGCCTCGGCTGTCATGAGGGCAATCTAAGGGGGGCCGCGCGAGGTTCGCTCGGCGAGTGTGGATAACTCGGGTCCTTCACCCAAACTTGCAGACTGAACGCTCGTACAGTATGCTGAACGCGTGGTCAGCGACCCCGATCTCACCGCCAAGGCGAACATTCGCGATTGCGCGCTCGACCTCTTCGCCGCTAGGGGCCCCGACGCGGTCTCCCTCCGGGAAATCGCGGCGGCCGCCGGGGTCTCCCCCGGACTCGTGCTCCACCACTACGGGAGCAAGCAAGGCCTCCGTGACGCGGTGGACGACCACGTCGCCTCGCTGTTCGAGGACCTGACGATGGGCATCGTGGCCCAACTGGAGGAACCCAGCGCCAACACCCCGGAACTCGCGTCGGGATTCGCCGAGCTCTTCATCGGCCACCTACCCCCCGGCTCCCCCATCCCCGCCTACCTGCGCCGCCTCCTGCTCTCCGACGATCCCGCCGGCCGGCGGATCTTCCGGAGTTGGTACGAGTTGACCCTCGCCCTGACGGAACAGGGGATCGCCCAAGGCATCATGTACCCGAGCGACGACCCACGGGTCCGAGCCGCCTTCCTCATGATCAACGACCTCGCCACCATGCTGCTGCACAAGAACCTCGCCGCCGTCGTCGGCGTGGACCCCCTCAACCCCGACGGAATCGCGCGCTGGGCCGCCGACGCCGTCGACGCCTACACCCACGGAGTCTTTCGATTGGAGAAGCAATGAAGAACGCCGCCTCGACCGCCACGCTCACCCGACAGGGGGTGTCCCTCCGAGGCCTGACCAAGGACTTCGGGACGGGAGACGCAACCGTCCACGCCCTCCGCGGTGTGGACCTCGACATCGAACCGGGAGAACTCGTGGTGGTCCTCGGACCCAGCGGTTCCGGCAAGACGACCCTCATCAACATCATCGGCGGCATCGAACCGGCGACCGCCGGGCAGGTCACCGTGGCCGGAGAGGAGATCGGGGATCGCAAGCCCGCGGACCTCTCCGATTTCCGACGCGAACACGTCGGATTCGTCTTCCAGTTCTTCAACCTCATCCCGACCCTCACCGCACGCGAAAACGTCGAGGTGATCGTCGAGTTGACCGGCAAGGGCGACAAGTCCAAGGTCCCCGCGCTCCTCGCCTCGGTCGGCCTCGCGGACCGCCAAGGGAACTTCCCCTCACAGCTCTCCGGGGGCGAGCAGCAACGCGTCGCCCTCGCCCGGGCCCTCGCGACCGACCCCGACCTCCTCCTCGCCGACGAGCCCACCGGGGCGCTCGACCTCGCCACCGGCCGACAAATCCTGTCACTCCTCCAAGACCTCCATAAAGACGGTAGAACCGTGGTCCTCGTCACCCACAACTCGTCCGTCGCACAAATCGCCGACCGCGTCGTCACCGTGGTCGACGGGATCGTCACGTCGGTTAAGACGAACAAGACTCCGGCCCCGGCGTCCAAGGTCACGTGGTAACGACGATGAGGGCGACAACACACAAGACCATCCGGGACCTCTCCCGCCAACGCTCCCAAGTCATCGCCGTCGGGGTGACGATCATGCTCGGGGTGATGCTGTACGTCGCCTCCGCCGGGGCGTTTCTCAACCTCAAGGCCTCCTACGGGGACATCTACGACCGGCTCCACTTTGCCGACTTCGTCGCCACCGGGGGCGACGCCGCAGCGGTCGCGTCCGCGGCGCAAGCCGCCGGTGCGACCGAGGCGACCACCCGCACCCAGTTCGATCCGCCCTTCCTCATCGATGGAACCGAGTTGATCGGACGCGTCGTCGGCGTGCCGACGGGGACGCAACCCACCGTCGACGGCCTCGACGTCCAAACGGGCACGTACCTCGCCGCGAGTGCCACGGACGCGGTGCTCCTCGAGCGCCACGCCGCCGAGACCTTCTCGCTCGCCGTTGGCGACACCCTCAAGGTCTTTGTTCAAGGCTCGTGGCACACCGTCACGGTCCAGGGAATCGTCTCCTCCCCCGAATACGTGTGGCCCGCTCGCAGCGCCCAGGAACCGCTCGCCGACTCCCACTCGTTCGCGGTGATCTTTGTCCCCGAGACAACCGCCCAAGCCTGGGCGGGAACGGGTCCCAACCAGACCCTCGTCCTGTTACCGCCCGACGCGTCGGCCGCGGTCTCCAGCGGTGTGGAGCAGGCCATGCGCACCGCGGGCGCCATCGACGTGGTCGCGCAAGCCCAGCAAGCCTCGAACGCCACCCTCGGCCTCGACCTCGCGGGCTTCAAGGAAATGTCCGCCGCGTTCCCGTTCCTCTTCCTCACCGCTGCCGCCATCGCGTCCTACGTGCTGCTAGCACGACGCATCCTCATGGAACGCCCCGTCATCGGAACGCTCATGGCGGCCGGTACCCGCAAGGGCCGCTTGCTGTGGCACTACCTCTCCCAGGGACTCGCGATCGGGCTGATCGGGGCCATCGTTGGGGTCGTCCTTGGAGCCCTCGTCACCGGACCGATCACCACGGCGTATACCTCCGCTATCGGCGTCCCCGAAACGATCGTCAACCAGCATCCCCAGCACATCGTCGTGGGACTTCTCGTCGGCGCCCTCGTGGGACTGCTCGGCGCAACCGCCCCCGCGTTGATGGCGGCCCGCACCGCCCCGGCCGAGGCGATGCGCAGCGCCTCTCCGGTCAATCGGCCGGGTTGGTGGAGCCGGTTGGTCGCGCGGCTCCGGTGGCTGCCCGTCAGCACACGGATGGCACTCCGCGACGTGGTGCGCAGCCGTCGCCGAACGGGGGCGACCATGTTGGGGACCGTCCTCGCGCTCATCCTCATCCTCGCCTCGGTGGGGATGATGACGAGCATGGCTCACGGCATGACGACGCAATTCACCTTGATTTCGAGGGAGGACGCCACCGTCACCATGGACGCCTCGGTTGCCGGCGCCGACCAGCAACTCGCCGCCCTCCCCGACGTGACCACGGTCGAGCCGACCGTGGTGGGCCAGGTCACGGCGATTTTCGACGGGAACAGTTACACGACCACGCTCCAGGGCTTCGAACCCACCACCGTCATGCACGGATTTCGCGCCCCCGATGGCCAGTGGTTGACGCTTCCCGCCGATGGCGTCTTCGTCGGCGTGAGCCTGGCCCACACCCTGCATGCCACAGTGGGGGACACCATCACGTTGGCGACGGAGACCGGCTCAACGCAGGTTCAGCTCGCCGGACTCGTGAGCGAGCCGATGGGGACCGGGATCTACTCGACGAATGCCACGGCGGCGGGCATCGTCTCGAAGTCCGGTGTCGCCACCTACCTGGTGAAATTCGTGGACGGGACCGATCGCACCGCGATGCGCAACGAGGTGACCCAATTGCCCGGGGTAGCGGCATACACCGACGCCCGAGCCCTCGCCGCGACGATTGACCAGTACCTCGGGCTGTTCTGGGCCTTCGTCGGGGTGATGATCATTCTGGGGGCGATCCTGTCCTTCACGGTCATCTTCGTCACGATGGCGGTCAACATCGTCGAGCGAACGAACGAACTCGCCACGTTGCGCGCCGCGGGGGTACCCCTCCGGCGAATCGCCGGCGCCCTCGCCACCGAGAACCTCCTCGCGACGGTGCTGGGCATCCCGTTCGGCCTCGTCGTCGGTGTCATTAGCGCCAACGCGTTCCTCACGTCCTTCAACAGCGACATCTTCCAGTTCCAACTCGTCCTCGACTGGTGGGTGCTGCCCGTTGCGAGTGTGGGAGTCCTGCTCGCCGCGGCCGTGTCCCAATGGCCCGCGATTCGGGCTGTGCGCAAGATTGACGTTGCGCGAGTGGTCCGGGAGCGCGCAACCTAGAAGCGTCGGGGATCGCGTTCCTTGGACCGCGGTCCTCGACCCATGTCCCCCATGCGTGGGACCCTGGACCCGTGTGTGGGCGTTACGCGAATTGGCTTCGGGAACGCGACATCGCCGACGCCTTCGCCGTCGCGGAGGTGGCGGACGATGCTCGGCTGCTTCCCCCGTCGTGGAACGTCGCGCCGACGCAACTAGCCCGCGTCGTCACGCTGACCCCGGAGGGCTCGGCTCGTCGCCTCATCGCGGCGCGGTGGGGCCTCGTCCCCGCGTGGGCGAAGGATCCCTCCATCGGCTCACGGATGGTCAACGCCCGGTGCGAGACCGTGGCGGAGAAACCCTCCTTTCGGTCGGCCTTTGCGAAGCGGCGGTGCCTGGTCCCCGCGAACGGGTACTTCGAGTGGCAGGTCCGCGACGACGGCAAGCAGCCGTTCTTCATCCACCCACCGACGGACGAACCGCTCGCGTTCGCGGGGCTGTGGGAGACGCGGGAGGAGGAGGACGGTCGGACCTTCTCGTTCACCATCGTCACGAGGGCTGCGGTGGGAGACCTGGCGACGATCCACGACCGGCAACCCGTCATGCTCAACGAGGACGCACGCGAAGCGTGGATGGACGTCGACACTTCCCCCGACGAGCTGTCCACCGCTCTCCTTTCCGACGGGCCGGTCGTCGAAGCGCACCCGGTGTCTCGAGCGGTAGGGAACGTGCGGAACAACGACCCCTCGCTGGTCGCCCCCCTCGAGGCGTAGACCCCGGTGGTTCGGGCCGGCCGAGGGCTTTACGCCTCCGTTGGTTCGTGGTCCGGGCCGACGCCGAGCACGAGGAGGTCGCTCGGACGGGGTTCCCCCGCCGCGTTCGCGAAGATTTCCATTCCGCGGTGAACCGCCGCCCGATCCTCGGGATCCAACTTCCGGAGAACCTGAGAGATGGCACGACGACGACGGCGTGTGATGTCGTTGACGAGGCTCTGGCCCGCGTCCGATAGCGCGACGATGACCTCGCGCCTGCTGTCCGGGCTCGCGTCGCGTCGAACCCATCCACCCGCCTCGATCCGATCGACCATTCGCGTCAGGGTCGACGCGTGAACCCCCGTGCGCTCGGCGAGGTCCCCCATCCTCATCGCCCCGGCGCCATCGAGAACGACGAGCACACGCAACTGGGGGAAGGACAGGTCGTCGAGCGCCGTCGCGAGCGATCGGGCAACGATGCCCGCGAGCGCGCGCGACGCGGTCAGCGTCGCCTCGGTGGGCGTGAGAGATGGCTCCCTCTCGGCGGTCATCCCGCAAGACTACCCGCAAATACGTGCTATTGTGCAACGGTTGCGTTCCTACACACGTATGGAGGTCGAGGTGAAGGTCCCCTCCCTCCTCCGTCTACGAGCGCGATGGCCATGGCGATCCCCTCGACAATCCCTCCGCAACGGTTCCGTCCAACTCGTCATCCTCGCGCTCCTCATTGGCGTCGGCGCGGGATTCGGGGCCATCGCCTTCCGATGGCTCATCGGCAGGGCGACCCTCCTGTTCTCCGGTTCGACCGACTACTCCGGCACCACCGGCCACCCGTCTCACCCGTGGTTGCCCTGGCTCGGTCCCGCGTTCATCGTCTTGGTTCCCGTGATCGGCGGGCTCATCTACGGACCCCTCGTCGATCGGTTCGCGCGGGAGGCCCGGGGTCACGGTGTTCCCGAAGTGATGTACGCGGTGAACCACCGCGGAGGCCGCATCCCCGGAAAGGTCGCCGTCGTCAAGACGCTCGCCTCGGCTCTGACGATCGGTTCCGGAGGATCGGTCGGCCGGGAGGGGCCGATCGTTCAGATCGGTTCGGCGATGGGCTCGACCCTGGGCCGCTGGGCTAGGGTTCCGGAATCGCGCTTACGCACGCTCGTCGCGTGTGGCGCCGCCGGTGGGATCGCGGCGACCTTCAACGCCCCCATCGCTGGTGTGTTTTTCGCCCTCGAGCTCATCCTGCTCGACTTCGCGGCCACGTCGTTTGGCACCGTCGTCCTAGCATCGGTAACCGCGGCGGCTATCGGCCGCACGTTCCTCGGCGACGCCCCCTTCCTCAGCCTCCCGCCGTTCACCGTCTCGTCTCCGAGGGAGTACCTCCTGTACGCCCTCCTCGGCGTCTTCGCCGCGGCGGTCGGTATCGGGTTCACCAAGATCCTCTACGGCATGGAGGATTTCTGGGACGGCCTGTGGCGTGGGCCGGAATGGCTGCGCCCCGGCGTCGGCGGCCTCGCCCTCGGAGCCCTCCTCCTCTTCCTCCCCGAGCTCTACGGGGTCGGGTACCCCGTGCTTGAGCGCGGAATCATGGGACAGTACATGGTCGCCTTCCTCCTGGTGCTCCTCGTCGGCAAGATCGTCGCGACGAGCCTCACGATTGGCATCGGAGGGTCGGGTGGAGTCTTCGCTCCCTCGCTCTTCATGGGGGCGATGCTCGGTGCGGCTTTCGGTCAGGTAGCCGCGCATGTCGCCCCGGGTCTGAATATCTCACCGGGGGCGTATGCCCTCGTCGCGATGGGCGCCGTCTTCGCGGGTGCGACGCGAGCGCCGATTACGTCCGTCATCATCCTCTTCGAACTCACGGGCGAGTACACGATCATCTTGCCGCTCATGCTCGCCGTCGTCGTTGCCACCGGGATCTCCCGCAAACTGTCATCCGACACGATCTACACGCTCAAACTCAAGCGTCGCGGGGTCAAGGTCGGGGATCGGGAACGCCACGAGGCGTTGAGCGCGCTGCTGGTCGGTGACGAGATGGGCCCAGCCCCCCAACCCCTCCACACTCGCATGGTCGCACGCGATGCCGCGAAACGGCTTCTCGCGACGCGCAAGGGATCGCTTCCCGTCGAGACGAACCACGGCACGTTCATCGGAGTTATCACGTCGAGCGCGCTGGCAGGCGCCCTCGCCACGGACGTCGACGCCGGCTCCCTCACCGTTTCCCAACTCGTCGAGATGCCCACCCTCTTGTCTCCGGACATGACCGTCGACGAAGCGCTCGACGCCATGCTGGGCGACGACGCCGGGGACGGCCTCCCCGTCGTGGACAAGAATGGCCGACTGTGCGGCTGGCTCGGTCACGACGCCGTCTTGCGCGTCGTCGCATCCTCCGAACCCTAGGTGGGCCGGGGTGCCTAGCCGCCCTGCCCGGACCCGCGAGCCACGTAGAGGCCCAGGAGGTAGAGGACCGCGACGATCGGGGGGATGAACGCGACCGCGGCGGCGATACGCGTCAAGCGCACCGATCGCATCACATCCTCAATGAAGAACCGCGTGAAGGCGGTCGCGATCACGATGGGGATCCCAAACAGCCAGACGGCTGGTCTCACCGCCGCTCCACCCGGTTCGGAGCCCGCGAGAATGAGAACGGGGGCGAGGGCGAGGACGACACCCACGCCGGCGAAGGCGACCACCGCGTCGTCCCTCTTCCACTTCGCGGTGCGCGACTCGACGAGTTGACCGATCGTGTGGACCGCGATGGGGGCACCGACGAGCGACACCGTAAAGTACAGGACCGCAACGGCGGTCGAAAAACCTTCTCCCGACCCCTCGACGGTCGGCTCCAGCGTCGCAAGCCGCGTGGCGACGATCAGCCAGAACAGGACGGTGAACAGGGCCATCGACAAGATGACGGCAAGCCAGGCGCGCCGGGTCTGATCGTTGTATACCTTGACGCCCACGTCGCGTATCGCGTCAATCGGTCGCACGTTCACCTCGCTCCCTTCCCGTGCCATGGTTCCATCACTTGAGCATAGGTGCCCGCCACGTTGCGTGACACGTTGCCCCGACCTCTACGAGGCTCGAAGAGAGACGTCCCCGGCGAGAACGGTCTCAACCCGTCCGGATGCGCTCTCCACCAGAAGGCCCCCCTCGATCGAGAGTCCGACGGCACGTCCCATGAGGGATGGTGCACCGGGACGGTCAACGGCGATCTCCTTGCCAATGGTGTCGCACACCCGAGTGATGTCGTTGGTGAGTTTCGCCTGTCCACCGTCGGTGCCCCACTCCCGGCAAATGGAGGCTAACTCGGTAGCGATCGCCCCCAGAAGTTCCTCTCGATCGAGGCGGGAGGCGCCCATCATGGCGAGCGAGGCCCCATGAACCACGGGCAACTCCTCCACCCCCTGGGACACGTTCACTCCGACGCCGATCACCACGGCTTCGCCGACCGCCTCGCAGAGGACCCCGGCGATCTTCCTGGACGTTCCCCACCCCGGCAGGGGGTGATGGTTCGGATCCTCGACAATCACGTCGTTGGGCCACTTCAGACGGGGAGTCATACCAAAGTCCGTGAGGGCGCGCACCACGGCCAACCCGGCAACGAGCGGAACCCAACCGATCCGTTCCTTCGCCACCTCACCCGGCCGCGCGACGAAACTCACCGTCAGCGCGGTCCCCGGCGTCGTCACCCATGCCCGTCCGGCACGGCCTCGGCCCGCCGTCTGCCAATCGGCCACCAAGGCCGACATATGGGGCCAGTCAGCCCCACCCCTCAAGGCGTCAACCACGTCGGTGTTCGTTGACGCGCTCGTCGAGACGACGAAGACCCGGGACAGGGGGCCGACGGGCGCGGTCAACTCCCGGGTCAAGCGACCGGCGTCGAAGGGCTGTCGCGAAGCAGCGACACGAGACGCGATCGAATCGTCCACACGACTAGGCTAAGGGCGAAACAAGGAGGTCGCACAGCGTGACACCCAAGAAGTCCGACACCACCGCGGCAGTCCCACCGCAGAAATCGACCGCGGGGGCACTGGCCAACCTCGATGCTCGGCTTTCGGAGGCCGTAACCTCCCCGGAAGCCACCAAGCAAGAGAAGCAGCACGCTCGAGGCAAGAAGAGCGCGCGCGAGCGCCTCGACGCGCTTCTCGACGTCGGCTCGTTCGTCGAGGTCGACGCCCTCACCCGACACCGTTCCCGCAACTTTGGCCTCGACAAGAACCGCCCCTACGGCGACGGGGTCGTCACGGGGTACGGGACGATCGACGGCCGTCAGGTTGCGGTGTACTCCCAGGACTTCACCGTATTCGGAGGCTCCCTCGGGGAGGTCCACGGGCAGAAGATCGCCAAGATTCAAGACTTCGCCCTCCGGACGGGCATTCCCTTGATCGGAATCAGCGACGGTGGAGGTGCCCGGATCCAGGAGGGGGTCGCGGCCCTCACCCAGTTCGCGGAGATCTTCCGCCGCAACGTGGCCGCCTCCGGGGTCATTCCGCAAATCTCGATCATCCTCGGGCCAAGCGCGGGCGGCGCCGTCTACTCCCCCGCCCTCACCGACTTTGTCATCATGGCCGCGGGAACGTCCCAGATGTTCATTACCGGGCCCGATGTCATCAAGGCGGTCACCAATGAGGACGTCACGTTCGAGGAGCTGGGCGGTGGGCAGACGCACAACGTCAAGTCCGGGGTCGCCCACTACCTTGCGGCCGACGAGGACGACGCCATCGACTACGTGAAGCATCTCCTCCAGTTCCTGCCCCAGAACAACCTCACCGACCCCCCCGCGTGGGACGTGGAGGCGGACCTCGAACCGGAGGAGCACGATCTCGCGCTCAACAGCATCGTCCCCGATAGCGACAATCAGCCGTACGACATGAAGACGGTGGTCGAGGCCGTGCTCGACGAGGGCGACTTCTTCGAGATTCAGCCCCTCTACGCGACCAATATCGTTGTCGGTTTCGGGCACGTCGAGGGCCGGTCGGTTGGCATCGTCGCCAACCAACCGCTGTCGATGGCGGGAACCCTGGACATCGCCGCCGCCGAGAAGGCCGCGCGCTTCGTGCGCACGTGCGACGCGTTCAACGTCCCCGTCCTGACGTTCGTCGACGTTCCCGGGTTTCTCCCCGGCACCGACCAGGAATGGCAGGGCATCATCCGGCGCGGCGCGAAGCTGATCTTCGCCTACGCCGAGGCGACGGTTCCGCTCGTCACCGTCATCACCCGCAAGGCGTACGGCGGCGCCTACATCGTCATGGCGTCCAAACAGTTGGGGGCCGACATCAACCTCGCATGGCCGACGGCGCAGATCGCGGTCATGGGGGCGTCCGGGGCGGTCAACATCCTCCAGCGCAAGGCGTTGAAGAAGATTGGCGAGGCCGGGGGAGACGTCGAGGCCGAGCGAGCCAGGCTCGTCGCGGAGTACGACGAGGAGATGGTCAACCCCTACGACGCAGCCGACCGTGGCTACGTCGACGCCGTGATCGAGCCGAGTGAAACCCGTGCGCAGATCGTTCGGGCACTCCGGGCCCTCCGGACCAAGCGCGCGGCCCTGCCACCCAAGAAGCACGGGAACATCCCGCTGTGACGGTGGGACGGGGAGACGGCGACGCGATCGGGGAGGTCGCGGCGGAAGTCACGGCCGGCCTCAGGATCGTGCGAGGGACCCCGGACGACGAAGAGATCGCCGCCCTCATCGCCAGCATGGTCGCCGTGGCCGCCGCGCACCGAGACGCGGAGGATGCGGCGTCCCCCACCTCCGCTTGGATGGAACGCTCCCATTCGATGCGTGGACGCCCCGTGGGCGTGTTCGCGCGCGGCGACGCCGCCTGGCGGCACTCGTTGCGATGACGGGCTCCACCACACGGATCCACCCGCGATATCGCTGGATCGTCGCCACCGCCGTTCTGGTCCCGACGATCGTCGCGGGGCCCTACTTGTTCCTGCGCTTCGCGACGCTCGGCGACATCGTCGGCCCCGGAGGCACACCCCGTCACGCGGACGCCGCGCTCGTCTTGGGAGCCAAGGTTGGGGACGACGGGTTGCCGAGCGTCTTCCTTCAGGAGCGGGTCGACGCGGGCGTCGACCTGTGGGAGCGCGGCATCGTCGACATCATCGTCATGAGTGGCGCCACCCGGCCAGACGGGTACGACGAGCCCGCGACGATGCGGGATCTGGCCCTCAACCAGGGCGTGCCGGCGAGTGCCATCGTCCTCGACCGCTTAGGCGTGGACACCTTCTCGTCGTGCGCCAACGCCGCTGGGCCCCTCGGGCTGAGGTCCGTGGTCGTCGTCACCCAACAGTTTCACGTGCCCCGCGCGACATGGCTGTGCCAGCAAGCCGGGCTCGACGCCCAGGGTTACTATCCGCCCATCGGCCGCCGAGCCGGGACGGTGACGGGCAACGTTCGCGAGGTCGCCGCCGACTGGAAGGCCGTGCTCAACGTATGGACCGGTCGGGGAGCCTCGACGGAAGGATCGGAGTGAGCGACGACGGCCTCACCCACTTTGGATACGACAGCGTGGGCAAGGAAGAGAAGGCGGGAAAGGTAGCGGAGGTATTCGACCGGGTTTCCCGCCACTACGACGCCATGAACGACCTGATGACGTGGGGCCTTCACCGTCGCTGGAAGCGCCGGGCCGTTGCCCAGGCTGCGGTCCGCCCGGGAGAGGTAGCCCTCGACATCGCGGGAGGGACGGGGGACATCGCGATCCTTCTCGCCGAACGCGTCGGACCCACGGGCAAGGTCGTCCTGTCGGACATCAATCCCTCGATGCTCGACCAAGCGAGGCGACGGCTCGAGGGCAACACGAACGCATCGCGAATCTCGATTGTGGAGGCGGACGCGGAGGACCTCCCCTTCGCGGATGCGAGTTTCGACGTAGTCACCATCGGGTTCGGGCTGCGCAACGTCACCAACCAGCCGCGCGCGCTTGCCTCGATCCTGCGCGTCCTCAAGCCCGGTGGACGCTTGGTCGTCCTCGAATTCTCGAGTCCCGTGGCGTGGCCGGTCCGCCCCTTCTACCACCTCTACTCCTTTACCGTCCTGCCCGCGCTCGGATGGCTCGTCGTTCGCGACGCGAAGAGTTACCGCTACCTCGCGGAGTCGATTCGCGTGCACCCCGATCGCGACACCCTCCTGGAGATGATGCGCGACGCGGGATTCGACGACTGCGGTTACACCACGATGTTCTTCGGCATCGTCGCCACCCATCGTGGTGGGCGAGGAGAGGGTTAGGCTGACGCCATGCCCGTGCCCCTCGTCCTCGCGTCCGCATCTCCCGCGCGACTCTCGACGCTTCGGGCAGCGGGGATCGAGGCTCGCGTCATCGTGTCGGGCCTCGACGAGGAGCGGGTCCTCGCCCACACGGCGCGCAACGCGGAGTGGGAGGGACGGCCCGCACCGACCCCAGCCGAGGAGTCCCTACTGCTCGCCCGCGCCAAGGCGGAGATCGTCGCCGACGGTCCAGGTCGGGGATCCCTCGTCCTCGGCTGCGATTCCGTTTTGGAATTCGAGGGCTCCTCGCTCGGCAAGCCGGGGAACGCCGAGACCGCCGCCGAGCGCTGGCGCGCGATGCGCGGTCAAGCGGGAGTGCTCCACTCCGGTCACTGGCTCGTCGACGCACGCGACCCCAAAGAGACGCCGTCTCCCGCCGTTGGGGACGTCTCCTCGACCCTCGTTCGCTTCGGCGACTTAAGCGATGCCGAAATCGACGCCTACGTCGCGACGGGAGAACCGCAGGGGGTGGCGGGGGGCTTCACGATCGACGGACTCGGTGGACCGTTCATCGACGGCATCGACGGCGACCACCACGGCGTCGTCGGGCTCAGCCTTCCGCTCGTGCGACGCCTCCTCGGCAACCTTGGGCTGACGATCCCCGAACTGTGGGCGAACGGGGCGCGCGGCTAGAGACGAGTAGAGATCGCGGTTCACCACCGTCTTTTGTGCGCTCGGAACAACCTACGGTGCCGTAACCACGCGAACGTCGCATTTCTTTGTGTACTTCATACAATCGACGCGCGCGCACCTTGGGTCCTGTCCCAAACTTCTCCCGTGCACCTAGCGCGGAATGGATACACCTCCCGCGCCCGCGCTACGGTGTGCTCGTGCCGTCCTTCGATTCTGTCCTGGTTGCCAACCGGGGCGAGATTGCGGTGCGGATCATCCGCGCCGCGAAGGACGCGGGGTTACGCTCGATCGCCGTCTACGCGGATTCCGACCGTGACGCCGTCTTCGTGGGAATGGCGGACGAGGCCTACGCCCTCGGCGGAGCAACGGCCGCGACGACCTACCTCGACGTCACCAAGATCCTCGACATCGCCGCCCGCTCGGGAGCCGCCGCGATTCACCCCGGATATGGCTTCCTCGCGGAGAACGCTCACTTTGCCCAGACCGTCATCGACGCTGGACTCATATGGATCGGGCCTCCCCCCGCGGCGATCGAAGCCCTCGGGGACAAGGTTTCCGCGCGACACATCGCCCAGAAGGTCGGCGCGCCCCTCGTCCATGGGACCCCCGACCCGGTCTCCAGTGCGGACGAGGTTCTCGCCTTCGCGGACGCCCATGGCCTCCCGATCGCGATCAAGGCCGCGCACGGTGGCGGTGGCCGCGGGCTCAAGGTCGCACGGAGCCGCGACGATATCGTCCACCTCTACGACTCCGCCGTCCGAGAAGCCACCGCGGCGTTCGGGAGAGGCGAGTGCTTCGTCGAACAATTCCTCGACCGTCCGCGCCACGTTGAGACCCAGTGCCTCGCCGACACCCACGGCAACGTCGTCGTCGTGTCCACTCGAGACTGCTCCCTGCAGAGGCGACACCAGAAGCTTGTCGAAGAAGCTCCCGCCCCATTCCTCACCCCCGACCAGGAGGCGGCCGTCGTCGAGGCAAGCATCGCCATCCTGAAAGAGGCTCACTACGAGGGTGCGGGAACGTGCGAGTTCCTTGTCGGGGGGGACGGCATCGTCTCGTTCCTCGAGGTGAACACGCGACTCCAGGTGGAGCACCCCGTGAGCGAAGAGGTCACCGGGCTCGACCTGGTACGGGAACAATTCCGAATCGCCGCGGGGGAACCGATCTCCAACCTCACTCCCCAGGTCAGGGGACACTCGATCGAGTTCCGGATCAACGGGGAGGATCCGGGAGCGGGATTCCTGCCCGCCCCCGGTCGCCTCACCACCCTCCGCTTCCCCTCCGGGCCTGGGGTTCGCGTCGATGCTGGGGTCGTCGAGGGGGACACCATCTCCGGTGCTTTCGACTCGCTCCTCGCCAAGATTGTCGTCACGGGCGCTACCCGCGACGAGGCCCTCGCACGCGCGAGGCGCGCCCTTGCGGAAACGGTCGTCGAGGGCGTACCCACCGTCCTCCCCTTCCATCGGGCCGTGCTCGGGGCACCGGAGTTCTTCGCCCCCCACGGTCACTTCGGGGTCTTCACCACGTGGATCGAGACGGACTTCGCCGATACCGTAGCGACGCTCGGCAAGGTGACCCTGTCACCCGGGACCCCTCAAACCTCGATGAGCGCCGACACGGAACCCACCTCAAGGGTCGTCGTTGAGGTCGGGGGCAAGAGGCTCGAGGTGGTGCTTCCCACCAGCCTCGCCGCGGCGGGCAGGGCGAATTCCCGCGGGGGCAATCCGCGACGCACCTCGCGCCGCAACGACGGCGTCCGCTTGACGTCCGGTAAAACGCTCACGTCGCCGATGCAGGGCACGATTGTGAAGGTCGCGGTGACCGAAGGAGAGATCGTCGCGGAGGGAGACCTCATCGTCGTCCTCGAGGCCATGAAGATGGAACAACCCCTCCTCGCCCACAAGGCGGGCACCGTCCTCAACCTCGTCGCGGAGGTCGGAACGAGTGTGGCCGCGGGGATGGCGATCTGCGACATCGACGGCGCTTCCGACACGGAAGCCCTCGTCGGCGCGAACGAACCGGGCGCCGCTTCCTAACCCTCCGCGCTCCTGATCCGCGGCTTCCGATATTTGCGTAACAATGTTGTTTCGTATTTTTGACAACGTGCCCCGTCGCGCCTACCCTGAACCCATCGAGGTTAGGTGACCCTTACTCGAAGGACGAAAGGGCGACATGGTAGCGAACTTCCTCATCGGACTCCGCGAAGGCCTCGAAGCGGCCCTGATCGTTGGAATCCTCGTGGCGTACCTTGTGCGGTCGGGACGCGGCGCCCTCCTTCCCCACGTGTGGGCGGGGGTAGCGGTCGCCGCGGGTGCGTCACTCGCCGTCGGTGCCACCCTGACCCTTGGGAGCCGCAACCTTTCATCGGGAACGGAGGAAGCCATCGCCGGGACCCTGAGCATCGGCGCCGTTGCCCTGGTCACGTGGATGATCTTCTGGATGGCGAAAACCTCCAGGCTTCTCCACCACCACCTCGAGTCTTCCCTTGACCGCGCGGTCGATCTTGGGGGCGCAGCCATCTTTGCCCTCGCTCTGCTCTCCGTCGGGAGAGAAGGCATCGAGACAGCCCTCTTCCTGTGGGCAAGCGTCGACAGCACGGGTGCGGGCCCCGCGCCTCTTGCGGGGGCCGTTCTTGGCCTCTCGACGGCGGCAGGGCTGGGGTGGGCGCTCTATCGTGGTGCGGTACGTCTCAACCTCCGCGCGTTCTTCCAGTGGACGGGCGCATTCCTCATTCTGGTCGCCGCCGGGGTCCTGGCCCACGGAGTGCACGACCTTCAGGAAGCCGGGCTCCTCCCGGGCGAAGACACACTCGCCTTCGACCTCTCCCGCCAGATACCACCCGACTCGTGGTATGGGGTGCTGCTCAAGGGCGTCTTCTCGTTCTCTCCCGCCTCCACGGTGCTCGAGGTACTGACATGGGTCCTCTACGTCGCACCCGTCCTCTACCTCTTCGTCCTCGTGTCGCGAACCGGAACCTTCCGCACCCGACGCGCCGTCACACCCGAGGAAACCCGCGACCACGGCACCCCGGTGTCAATCCCCTCTTTGGGCTAGCGACGCCGCGATACCGTGGTGCCCATGACCGGGCCTCGCGGGCGTGCCCTATGCCTCATGGCGGGAGCCACCTGGCTCGCCCTCGACCTCGTTCGGGGCTCGGGCCCCCTCATCTCCCACCTCTTCGACTGGGGGCCGAGTGTCGTCGCCCCCGTAACCCTTGGTGCATTCATCGGAGGTGCGGCCCTCGCCCCCCTCGCCCTCCTGATGGGGCGAGGTCGGGGGCGGGGAATCACCGCTGTCGGGATGGCCGTGGGAGCCGTGACCCTTCGCATCATGCTTCCCTTCTCCCACGGGGATACCCGGGTGGGCCTCGGCCTTACCGCCCTCGGACTGGCTCTTAGCCTTCTCGTGCTCGCGCTCCAGGGCGCGGTCACCGCCCACGGTGGGGGAGCCGCGCTCGCGGCGAGCGCCATCGGCGCGTGCGCCGGGGTGCTCGAACAGGGAATTCTCCGCACCTGGGACGCCGTGTGGCGCCACGACGGGCTGGGATGGTCCGCATGCCTCCTCGTGTGCCTCGTCGTGCTGGTCAGCGCCTGGAGGGCCCGCCAGGAGCCCTCAGAGGGGCCTGTGAGGGGTTTTTGGGCCTTCGGGTTGTGGTTCTCCCTCCTGGCCTTCGCGTTCGCAAATATCGCCTTTCTGTCGAGCCAGGCGGACCTTCCCCTCTCCGTTTCGATCGTCTTGTGCGTGGTGGGGCTCGCGGCGGGAGTCGTCGCGAGTTCCCGGGGGCCGATCGACGGTGCCGGTGTCGTCATGGCCGTGGGTGTCGCCGCGACATTGGCCACGGTGGGCCTCGTCTTCCTGGGAGGACTCGCCGCGACGGTGTCCGCTCCCGTCGCCACCGCCTCCACCACCTACCTCGCGGGACGCGCTGTCCGCGTAGAGCCGCAACGAACCGACGGGACCCTGCGCCTCGTGGGGGCCTCCGCTGCCCTGGGACTTACCGCGCTCCTTCCCTTCATGCTGGTCCAGCTCGACTACGAAATCCCCCTGGGTTTCCCCCACCTCCTCGTTATCGTCGCCACGACCGCGGGCCTCGCGGTTGGGGGTCTCGCCGCCTCCCGTGAGCGGTACCGCGCGACCGTTGAGACCCGGCCGTCGGCCGGGCCGATCCGCCTCGCTCTCGTCGCCATCGTCCTCGCCACGCTCGTCGCGATCCCCTCCGCCCTGACGTTCGCAACCGGGGCCCCGCCGGTGTCCGCGCTTCCCGACGACCTTCGCGTGGTGACCTGGAACCTCCACTACGGCGTTACGCCGAGGATCCAAGGGGGGCCCGATGTTGACCTTCCGGGCATTGTTCACACCCTCCGTGCCCAGGATGCCGACGTCCTCGTGCTGCAAGAGGTCGAGCGGGGTTGGGTCCTCGGAAGCGGCACGGATCTCCTCCAGGTCCTCGCGGACGCGCTCGACATGAACTACGTCTTCGTCGGCACCCACGATCGCCAGTTTGGAAACGCGATCCTCTCGCGCTACACGATCGTGGACCCCGTCGTCATCCCGCTCCCCTACGGCGCGGGTCCACAACGTCGCGCGGCACTCGTCGCGACGATCGAGACGGAAGCGGGCCCCGTTCGAGTGGCCTCCCTCCATCTTCAGAACCACAACGACGGGGCCACGAGGGTTGCGGAGATCGAAGCCTTCCTCGCGGCGCTCCCCGACGACGATGTGCCGACGCTCGTTGGAGGCGACTTCAACGACACCCCCACGAGCGCGACGATGTCGAGAATGCGCGCGGCGGGGTTCACGAGTATCCAGGACGCCCTCGACGCGGCGGCGGACACGTATGTTGGCGCCGACTTCGTCGACCGGATCGACTACCTGTGGGAACGGGGGCTCGATCCGACGGACTTCGTGCTCGGCTCCTCCCCCCTCTCCGATCACCTGAGCCTCGCCGCCACCGTTAGCCCCGCCAGCACGGACACTCCTTCCCCGTAGAGGAGAACGACGCGAGGGGTTCGGCTGAGGCGATGGGGGGATAGTCTCGTGGCATGACCGATCCCGGGACGTTGGCGCAGGAGGCGGCTCGCGTTCTCGCCGACCGCACGGGGATTGCCTCGCACGACCTCGCTCTGGTCCTCGGGTCCGGGTGGGGAGCCGCGGCCGAGCGTATGGGCTCCGAGGTTGCGGCGATCCAAGCGTCCGAGGTTCCCGGTTTCCACACGTCGACGGTCGAGGGCCACTCGTCGGTGCTCCGATCTCTGGTCACCCCCGACGGAAAGCGAATCCTCATCCTTGGCGCCCGCCACCACTACTACGAATCGCGAGATGTCGCGGCCGTCGCCCACCCCGTGCGCACGGCGGCAGCGGCAGGGTGCGGCGTCGTCATCCTCACCAACGGTTGTGGGTCCACTCGGCCCTTCGTCGGGCCGGGCACGCCGGTTCTCATCGCCGATCACATCAACCTCACGGGAGCCTCCCCCCTCATAGGCCCTACCTTCGTCGACCTGACCGACCTCTACTCCGCGCGACTGCGAACGCTCGCCCGCACGGTCGATCCCGAGCTCGCCGAGGGGGTCTACGCCCAATTCCCGGGCCCCCAATACGAGACTCCCGCCGAGATTCGCATGGCGATCGCGATGGGGGCCAACCTCGTCGGCATGTCGACCGCCCTCGAGGCGATCGCCGCGCGCGCCGCGGGACTCGAGGTGCTGGGCCTCTCCCTCGTTACCAACCTGGCCGCCGGAATGTCCGAAGGCGAGATCAGCCACGCCGAGGTCCTCGACGCCGGCAAGGCGGCTGGGCCTCGAATCTCCCGCCTCCTCGCCGACATCGTCGGTCGTATCTAGCGGGAGGCCCGAAGGTGGCGCTCACGTTCGGAACGGCCGGAATCCGGGGACCCCTGGGGCCCGGCCAGGACGAGATGAACCTCGACACGGTGGGCCGCGTCTCCCGCGGCTTCGGACGATTCCTCTCGGAGGCTCGCGTTCACGCGGGGGCAGGGGCGCACGCGCGCGTCGTCATCGGGTACGACGCTCGACACCATTCCACGGCCTTCGCTCTCGAGGCCGCTGCCCTCCTCTCCGGCATGGGGCACGAGTCACTCCTTCTCCCCCAACCACTCCCCACGCCCGTCCTCGCCTACGCCGTTCGTGCGCTCGACGCGGACGCGGGCATCATGGTCACCGCGAGCCACAACCCCGCGAGCGACAATGGGCTCAAGGTCTACCTGGGCGGGCGCCTCACGGACGCCTGGGGGCGAGGGGCCCAGATCGTGTCCCCGGTCGACGTGAGCATTCAGCGACTCATCGCCCAGGTGAGCGGGGAACCGGAGGAATGGCCCCGCGGAGAGTGGACCCTTCTCTCCGACGAGATCGAGGACCGCTACGTTGCGGCGATCGCGGGTCTCGTCCCCCCCGCGGAGGGGGCTATCGCGGCTCGACGTGCGCGTTTACCCCTCGTGCTGACTCCGCTCCACGGCGTGGGTGGGGCAACGGCGCTTCGCGTGCTCCGCTCGGCGGGATTTACGGATGTTCACGTCGTCCCGGAGCAGGCCGACCCCGATCCCGACTTTCCGACAACGCCTTTCCCCAATCCGGAAGAACCCGGCGCGATGAGCTTGGTCTTCGCGCTCGCCCAGGACTTCGACGCCGCGATCGCGATCGCCCTGGATCCCGATGCCGATCGGTGCGGGATCGGGGTGAACGTCAAGGGAACGTGGGCCACGTTGCACGGCGATCGAGTCGGCTGCCTGCTCGGTGCGAAAGTAGCGCGCGACCTCGCGGCGGGTCGCCACCCCTCTGGCGCAGAGGAGGACGGAAGGACGCTCGCGTCCTCCATCGTGTCCTCTCGGCTTCTCGCGGCCATCGCCGAGCGCCATCACCTCCACCACCGCACGACGCTCACGGGGTTCAAGTGGCTCGCCAGGGTGCCATCGCTTGCCTACGCCTACGAGGAGGCCCTCGGCCTGTGCGTCGCACCCGAGATCGTGCGGGACAAGGACGGCATCTCCGCGGCCCTGGCTCTCGCGGAACTCACGTCCCTCCTCGCCGAGGAGGGACACACCCTCACCGACGCCCTCGACGACCTTGACCGCTCGTATGGGGTCCACCTGACGCGGCTCGTCACCGCGACGTTCGAATCGCCTGACGAGGCTGGCACCGTTGTCACTCGCCTCACGTCGTCGACACCCGAAAGCCTGGGAGGCGATCCCGTCGTGTCGGTCGACGACATGCTCGCGGGGATCGACGGGCTTCCCCCCACGCCGGGGGTGCGGTTGATGACGGCCTCGGGGGCGCGGGTCATCGTGAGGCCCTCGGGCACGGAGCCGAAGGTCAAGGCCTACCTTGAGGTGATCCGTCCGATGGAGAACAACGTTGAACGCTCTCGGGCGGAGGCGGAAGCCGCGATCGCGCGGATTGAGGCCGATGTTCAAGCATTCTTGCTCCCCGAAGCGTAGTCGGGCGACGTGGGCGCCGATCCGCGATCGTCACGTCGTCGGGAAGCCCTCCAACACCGCCCTCGTCCGGGACAACCCCAGCCTCGTTGCTCCCGCCTCGACCAACGCGAGCGCTTGATCCGCGGATCGAATTCCCCCCGAGGCCTTGATCCCCAGGCGACCCCCGACCGTCCTGGCGAGGAGGCTCACCAATTCGACGGTCGCTCCCCCCGCGGGGTGGAATCCCGTCGACGTCTTGACGAAGTCCGCTCCCCCCGCCTCGGCCGCGAGCGCCGCATCGATGATCGCGCCGCCTCCCCCCGGCCCCTGGGCGAGCGAGGCCGTCTCGAGGATGACCTTGAGCACCACCCCATCCCCCGCGGCATCCACGGCGGATCGAACCGCGGCAACCTCACCCTCGACGGAAGCCCAATCCTCCGCCAAAGCCGCAACGGGATCGATGACCATGTCCACCTCGTTGGCCCCTTCCGCCACCGCGCGCGTCGCCTCCGCTGCCTTCTCCTCCATTGGACTCAACCCTGTGGGGAATCCGCACACGGTAACGACGACAAGCCCGGCACGAGCCGCGAGGGGAACAACCGTCTCGATCCACTGGGGATCGACGCACACGGCGAACACCCCGAGTTCCGCTCCCTCGACGACGAGGGCCTCGACGTCCTCGCGGGTCGCATCCGGCGTCACGAGAGTGTGATCGACGATCCGCGCAAGCGACCGACGTATCATCGCGGCGCCCGCGGAATCCACCATCAGGTTCCACCGGACTCGAGGGAAGCCTCGTCGGCACCCAGGAAACCCCGGAACACGGTGTCCGCGAGTTCCTGGCGAACGTCGTACGGCTGAAAAGCCGCCCAGGCCGCGTCGAGCGTCGCGAGTTCCAGGTCCGCCGGTCCCCACTGGGCTTCCGTGACGAGGCGAGCCATCTCGTGCGACTGGGATGTCCCGCACATCAGCCTGTTGTCGGGGTTGATCGTCACGCAGAACCCGAGCTCACGCAGGACGGTGATCGGGTGGGAGGCGATGTCACGCGCCGCACCGGTCTGGATGTTCGACGTCGGGCACAGTTCGAGCGGGATGCGATTGTCGCGAACGAAGGCCGCGATCCGGCCAAAGGTTGGGCTTCCGTGGGAATCGTCCGACGGGAACGCGATGTCGTCGACGACGCGTACCCCGTGGCCGACCCGACGGGCCGCACCGAGCCCCACGGCCTCCGCAATGCTCTCCGGGCCGACTGCCTCACCCGCGTGGATCGTGGCGGGGAACAGGGCGTCGCGCAGACGTGCGAACGCTGGGGCGTGACGCGAGGGGGGAAACCCCGCCTCCGCCCCCGCGATGTCGAAGCCAACGCAACCGCGGTCGCGATTGGCGAGCGCGAGTTCCGCCACCTCCATCGAGCGATCCGCGTGGCGCATGGCCGTGAGCAGCGCGGCGGCGCGAATCGAGTACCCCTCCGCACGCGCCTCCTCGACCCCCTCGTCGAGGCCAGCCCGCACGGCATCGACCACCCGCTGCAGGTCAAGCCCGCCCTCAACGTGCAACTCGGGCGCGTACCGGATCTCCGCGTAGACGACCCCATCCCTCGCGTGGTCCAGCACGGCCTCCCGTGCGACACGCGTCAGGGCGTCCTCGGTTTGGAGACACGCCACCGTGTGGGCGAAGGTCTCCAGGAACTTCGGCAAGGACCCGGCGGAAGCGGCAGAGACGAACCATTCCCCGAGCGTGTCCGGATCGTCCGCGGGGAGGGGATGATTCGCGGCCGCGGCCAACTCGATCACGGTCGCGGGCTGTAACCCACCATCGAGGTGGTCGTGCAAGACGATCTTGGGGAGGGCCAGGATCTCCTCCGGTGACACGGTCGACGTCACGGGGTTCCCTTCGTTGGGTTCCAGGGCTTCTTCGCTTGGGGAAGGATCATCCACGAGACGTGGGACCAATTGCCGAGTGCCTTGAGCCCCTCACCGCCGTCGTGCAACTGCGCATCCGTGATGACGTGCAACCGGGCGCTCCCCGGTTCGTACGCGAGGAAGCCACCGGCGATCCTGTGGGTGAGGAGCACCACGTGGCGAGGCACAACCGTATCGAGCCCCCGCGACGAATCGCCCGAGGCGTAGAGGGGAACGGGAATCCCGTCGGATATCGCGGCGGTCGCGTGGGAGATGAGCGCGTCCAGATCGGCGGCGTCGGTGTCATCGACAATCGCCCCCTGGAACCGCAAACCGGCGAAGCGGGTCCTGTTGTCCACGCGCCACGGGGGAGTCCCCAGCGTCCGGGGCCACGGCACGAGCAGAAGGAAGCCGTGCCGAACGGTATCCACGTGGATGGACCGCTGGAGGGCTTCCCACCGTTGAACGGGTTCCGTTAGCCAGGCCCTTCCCTCGATACGCGCGATTTCCGGGGGTCGATAGTGCGCGAACGTCCTTCCGCTCGCGACCCACAACCCCACGAACGGGTCGCCGATCATGAGCATGACAGCCATGGCCGCAGCGCCACACGTTGTCGCGTCGACCTGGCGCGCCGGTACTCCGGCGATGGTGACGGGACCGGGGGTAGCCGAGGAAACCGGACCGAGGGCAAGGCCCCGCTCGACCGGGAGCAGGTCGGGCCATGCTCGCGCCAACGCGATGACCGAGTCGACCGGGGCCCCTGAGGCTAGGGCGCGCTGGGTCACGGCCTTGCCGTCCGCGTCGAGATCCACCATCGCCTTGGTGAGGCGGAACCTTTCCTCCTCGGCCAGGGAGGCAAGCGCCCGCTCGTACGCCCGCACGATCGCCGCGGAACCCAGTCCGGCGGAGGATCGCTCAACCAACCGCAGGGATCGCGCGACCGCGGAGGCGTCTCTCCACCTCCGGCGGAGCCCCAAGGTCTTGCCGACCTTCGCTGCCAGTGCTGCCACGTTCCACGCCATGATTACCTCGCCGCCTCCGATGCTTCCTTGACCCTTTGCGCCGACGCTCGACTGAGGACGAGTACCACCTCAGGCGTATCGACGACCGTGACGTCCCTTAATCCAACGATCGCGACCGTTTTCTCGCCCCCGACGATCATCGACCCCGGAGCGTCGACCGCGATCACGGGGGCATCCCTACCCACCTGAATGACGCCATCCGACCCGGGCGGGAGCAGAGACGCGAGGACGGAGAAATCGCCAATGTCGTACCAGTCGATATCGGCGGGTACGACGGCGACCCCCCCGGCCGCGGCAACGGGCTCCGCGATGGCATGGTCGATCGCGATGCGGGTGAGCTGCGGCCACACGCGTTCCATGGTCGCCGCACGTCCCGGCGTGTCCCAGTCGTCCGCGATCTCCCGCACTCCCTCCTCCAGGGCTCCCTGGAGCCGCGCGAGATGCTGGAGGAGAACGTCCGTCCGAACGACGAACATCCCCGCATTCCAGAAGTACGAGCCGTCGGCGAGAAACGCGATCGCGGTTCGCTCGTCCGGCTTCTCGGTGAACGCCTCCGCGTGACGCGCGCCCTCGAGACCCTCACACATGCGTCCCGCCTTGACGTAACCGAATGCGGTCGATGGACCGCGGGGTTCGATTCCAATCGTCACGACATCACCAGCGTGCGCGACCGCGATGGCCGTCCGCACTGCGTGCCCGAAGGC